>JAFMCI010000008.1 GCA_017857855.1 Bacteroidia bacterium
CTTTTTGAAGCTGAAGTAATTCAATCAGGATTTTGGCATCAGTTTGCGCTTACCGCGCATAGTCCAGTGGGCTTAAATCCTGATGCATATGGAATTACACCTCATTTAGAAAAAATAAGCTTTGCCAACAACGATGTGCAATTTACCGACAGTACCGGTATAAATCACAGCGCCTTTAGCTTCGGACTTAAAAAATCGCTGTACAATTACATGCACGGCATTTGTTTTGACACGCCCTTGCGCGAATGGTTTGATGCTGAAGAGTTTGAATTTGATTTACCCGCAACTACTATCCCTTCTGATTTTATACTAAAGAGCCTTAATTCAGAAGAAGAAAAAATTCCTCGCTTAACCGATAAATTAGTTTGGATAGGTAACGCGCCTATTCTTAATGAGTTGGATGACTATATAACCCTCACTTTTCACCACAACAAAAGCAGTGAAACGTTAGAACTGGATACGGATCTGGGTTTGTGGCTTATGAATTGGATTACTAAACTACAAGATCATTCTTTGGGCATAACCACTTTTAAAGCATTTAAAGAATCGTTTGAAGAGGATTTTGAAGAAATAGAAAACCTTTGGTTTAGCGAAGAAATCTATACCATAAGAGAAATGGGATTACTCATTTTGTAGTAATACGGCTAGCATCTTACACTACCTTATTATTTCTTAAAGTTACGGACGAGTCCTATACCTACTCCTGCTATAAAATGAGGATTAGACATTAGAGATTGCTTGTGAAAGTTGGTTTCTTCCCACTGATTATACAATTTTAGGTTAAACTCAGAACTGCTAAATCCAACGCCTATACCTGCGGTTGCTTTTAGGTCCCAGGCGGTATTTAGAATACTATGAACAAGTTTTATATTGGGTATTACCTGTAAAAAATGCTGTTGAATACGGATGTCTAATGCATTATCTTTAAAACGATAAACAGTCCATAAAGTAGATAGTCCCATACTTACACGAAGTGGCTTGCTCTGCTTAGTAGTATAATAATAATCCAATTGAGCACCTGTAGTTTTTTCATTGCCGTTGAGCCAAAATCCACGAATACCAATTCCAAACGTACTGTTTTTAAACGTTTCCGTTCTCTTGAGAGTGCCCAAGTAGTTATAAGGCTGTCGATACTTGTTTTCAAAACTTCCTGGATTTGATATATCGTAATGCGCAATAGATACGGGGACAAAATCATAGCTAAATTCTAAGCCAGAACCAGCCTGACCAAAAGTCATCCATGTACTAAAAAGCGCGGAAAAGAATAGAGTATATCTCATTTCTTTTTTAATTTAAAGTGCGCTTGCTCAATAATACCATTAGATATAGATCCTAAGGAGCCTTGGTAAAGATTATCCCCAATAACCCAATACCCTTCAAGAGTTTTATTATCAAAGTCAATTTTAAAAATAGGACTACCATTATTAAACGAATTTCCTTCGGGCGAAGAATAGTGGGTTCTGCCATGGTCAATAGATAAAGGTAAATGACTGGAACCATAAAATACACTATCATAGATGAATCTATTTTGCTTAAGATAATATACACCTTGCAATTTAAAAATCCGCAATTCTCGGGTATACTGAAATGTAGATATCGAACCCCAGCCTACTGCAGAATCCCCTCGTATATAAATTCCATGTACCTGATCGTCGCTATTTGCCTCGTTGGACAAGTAAGATCTTTTAATTACAGAGACCTCTGCTGTGTAATTCCCTTCTAATCCGATTGAAATTTCAGATTTGGTACAGGCAGAGAGCTCCACACTAAAAATTACCAGCATTGTTAGGTTTCTCATCTAACAAAAATAGAAAATACTTTTTACAACAACTCCCACTCAAAAGTAGGATGACCAGATTGACCTGCGGTGTTGTAGAAATTCACAAAACGTAGTTTAAATCGGTATCCAGCATTACTCATCACCAGGTACGTTCTATTGTCTACAATTTCATAAGCATTTTTGGGTCTGTTAAAATTTTTCCAATCCCACCCAATAACGTCTTTCTTCTCCATCAGTCTGATAACATCAAACTTATCTTGCTTTACATCTGCAAATGCCTCATTCACCGCATACGCTAGGGTACGACTTTGAATGGTACCGTATATTAAATAATCTTCTGTGATATTATCTACAGTAACCAAGTCTGTGTACTTCCCGAAAGCTAAGTCATACTCCAACTCGGTAGGTAGATCTAATGTCTTTTTTTCTCTGAGGTTATAGTAAAACGATGTGCTGCTTATCTCCTCAACTAACTCAAAATCTGACCCTAATGCATTGTACCAAATCTTCATTCCATTTGGTGTTCTTTCAAATTTAACACTCGTAAGTCCCATAGAATTGCCGGCATTATCAATGCCATAATCGACAACATAAATCTGATTTTCGGCAAGTTCCCACTGACTTAAGCCAAGGTCATTGTCATAAGTTAAAAATCTAAATTGTAGGCCAACGGTATCTTCCAGTTTAGCCCAAGACTCGGTAAACAACGCGACGCGCATACTGCGGAAATAATTGAGACGAATAACGTCTTCATCTATATAAAAATCCCAATCCAAAGGACTAGCCTCTGCTATTACTTCTGCCTTATCCAACGAATAAAAGGCAACCGCATTTTTATAAGGTCCCGCATCAAGCGAAACTGATTTATTTAACCGTATAATCGGTTCTATTGCATCTTCTTTTGGAAAACACGCTGCAATAAACAGCAGCGATAAAAAACTAATCTTTTTTAAATAGCTCATAACGTACATTGATAAAATAGGTTCTGCCCGGACTTACCGAAATAAAGGTAGTGCTCGGTGTATGGGCACCTACTTCGGTGGTATTTGCATTGATATTGATTACACCAAGTATATTTCTAGCTCCGAGCGTTAATCTCAGTTTCTTATTCATAAACGACTTATTTAAAGTGAAATCAAGCATAGAATAGGCGTCTTGTTGTTGAACATTAATATTGGCACTATCGGTATTGCTGAACACCCTAGAGATTCTACCAAAATAATTATAAAAAAGGTTCACCGAAAGATCTTGTTTTTTCCAGGAATAGGTTGGGTTCACAACCAACTGCGGAGAAAAGAAGAATTCCTTTTTACTTCCATCTACACCATTGTAAATACCTGTATAATTAAACGAGCCATTTAGTCCAAAATCTTTGTACAAAATCTTCTGGCTGAGGTCACCTCCTACCGATTGATAGGTGCCGATATTTCCATATTTAGCTTGTATCGGACCCGTTACAATAAGTTCTATTTTATTGGCAATGTTATTGTAAAAACCGTCTACGGTTGTACTAAAATGAGCATCGCCTTTTTTTAGGTACTTGGTGTAAGATCCAGTAAATGAATGAGAGGTTTCTGAATTTAATGTGCTGTCTCCAAACACCTCGTGTCGGCTGTCATTAAAATCTAAGTATAACTCTTTGAGCGAAGGAGCCCTAAATCCTTTTCCATACGAGAACTTGACAAGCTGCGCGTTTTTCAAATCAAACTTGGTTTGCAACGAATAAAGCAATGGCGATTGAAATGCAGAATTGTAGGCATAGCGTACACCTCCACGCGCCAAGAAATTCTTGGATATTTGTTTCTCTGCACTGGCAAATAAAGCCGCATCGAGTTGCTCTTGTTGGTTGTTTTTTATTCTGTTACCAGTACCCACTTCATAATTACCATCAAAACCCAATAGGGTTTCTATACCGAGTGTTCTAGCTTTATTCAGACCATAAATTGTTCTAAAAACAGAAGCATTAAAGGTTTGTGTATCTTGTTCTTCGTAGCCTTGTACCAATTCTTGCTCGAGAGTTACTAGACTTTTATAGTACTTATTCTTAACTCTTTTAAAATTATTATTCCCGAGAATCATTTGAATGGAAGAGCCATGATCCCCTCCTATTTTATTTTGGTAGCTCAAGCTGTTATCAAACCGTTTGTTCGTATACCATTGGTCAATAGCCGCTTCCTTATAGGGCAATAGTGGCGCTCCTCTGTCTAGCAGCTTAGAATGAAGTAATTCGCTACGAACATTGATGATAGCATTTTTATGGGTATAGCTATACTGCATTCTTCCCGTATATTGCTCTTTGGGTAACCAGTCAAATGTTCGGTCTGTGTTGTTAGCACTCCATCCCGTAAACATAGTCCTGCCTCCACTTAGGGTAATGAAATTATTTTTAAATGATTTGGAAGCCGTAGCCGTTAGGGCGTATTGTCCATCGGTTTCGTGATTTGCATTTAGATTAAATCGGGGCTTTGAATTCGTATTATTCGTAACAATATTAATTGTTCCGGCTAGTGCATTACTTCCGTATATAACCGACATAGGACCTTTTATAATCTCTATTTGCTTGACATTTTCGAGGTTAAATTGCTCCAGGTCCAATTGATTAAACAAGCGACCGATTACCGGTACGCCGTCAATCAGTAGTTTTACATTATCACCACCTATCCCCATCATAGTAAGCCCAGATGAGCCAATGGCATTATCTCTACTCAGTCGTATGTTATTTTCAAAAGTAAGTGCGTCTCGTAAGTCTATCGCGCCTAGTTCTTCTATGCGTTTAGCGTTTATTTTTGAAATATTAAGTACTGTTTTGCTTAAATCTTTGTTGGAGTGAATATCGGTTACGATTACCTCTTTGAGTTTAGCCGTATCTTCAGCACCCGTTATATTACTAGTTTGTCCCCACGAAAGCGCAGGGACAAACAGTAAAAATAGTATTATAAATAGTTGCTTATTCAAAGATTACTCTTTGGGTATTGCTTGTGGTAGAAGTACTTAACTGTAAAAAATAAATTCCTTTAGCAAAGTCTGACGTTGGAATCGTTTTAGCGGTAAATGCACTCAAATTATCTGTAAGAATTATTGCACCTTGCGCATTCATCAGTGTAGCTTTAAGTGATTCGTTCTCGTTGTTTCTAATCGTCAATGCATTACTTGCTGGATTAGGATAAACCTGCGTTTTCAACTGAACCATATTTTTTGAGCTCGCAGATTCTTTGATCAATTTGGTATTAAAGGTTGAGTTAGATGTACCTACGGTAAAATCTGTAAACCACAGTTTCCAAACAGCACCATTTGCAGTTCTTATAAAATAGGTTCTATCAGGAACCATGATGTAACTGGTAGATGCCATATCAAATGTTTTCCAATCCCATCCAATTTCGGTAATAGTAGAATTCCATGATAATGAAGTAGTGTCATCACTATCTATAGCAATACCATCACGTTGAGCAACTTCGCATCCAACATTCACTTTAACACCAGCAACAGGTTGGTATCTGCTGTTAGGTCCAGCCTGTACAAACGTGATATATTTGGTGAACAGCATATCCCAATCTTTCTTATTTGGATTTGTAGAAATAGGTGCCGAAGCGTCATTTACTGTAATCAAGTGAAAGTTTTTATCCTTAAAGTCCATTTTATTGAAGGTATAAGTCATTTCAGACGAGCCATCTACTTTAGCCATTCTTACGGCAAAATCACCATTAGCTTTCATAGCCGGCACCATAACTTTCCAGAGTTCACCTAAAGTATTTTTGAGAATAAAAATACGATTACCTACAATGTCATGTGTAGTACTATTGTACACACCCCATCCGTAATCAGGATGATTAGTACCTTGATTAGCAAAGGCACCAGAAGCCCATGTAGTTTCTGAGTTGTAAATTTTTGTCCATTTCATACCTGCAGTATCCAAAGTACTCCATGCGCTAGTATCTGCTCCGTACAGATATACTTCGACTCCTCCGTTTTCGTTTATAATAATACTTGCACCTTGAGGATCTGTTGTTAAACCTATATCCCATGTGCTTCTCGCAACTGCCGTTTTACTTTGTGTTTCGAAGTCATAGTAAACGTCGTTTACACCTCCTGCCGTTGCTACCACATCTTCTGTCTGAGCATATATAGTTACACTTAGCAAAAGAAAAATACTTGAAATTATTTTTTCCATATCTGTTTTATTTTATGGTGCAAATGTGAACCTCCCATAGATTACAAAATAACCTATAAAGAAATAAAAATACCCCAAAACGAAAATAACACCTGAACTTAAATTATATTTTAAGAGCTTAATATCAGCTAATTACGTTAATTACTTAAAAAGTAACTACTTTTGCATTTCAATAAATAACCAAAAAAGAAGTCATGGAACAATCAATAGAACTTAAAATACTGACTGTTAGCGATACTCCTGTCGCTTATTCCTTCACCAGTGGTTCTATTTGTCTTTTTATAACGGACTCACATAGCGTAGAAATGCCAATGGGCCAAAGAAGTGTTCCGCTTCCTGAGCATTCTGTTTATTTGTTTTATGATCAAAATAGAAGTTTTGACTTAGCCTTTACCGCCACTCAAAAAACGCCCTTATTTATAATTCGATTATCTATAGATACGTTACACAGCATCATAACTCACGGTGCAGATGAGCTTAACTTTTCGCAAGCAGCGATTTTTGAAAAAGAACAATATCACCATTTTCAGCCAGCAAGTACAACCATAAAACGCTGCATACACGAAATGGCTGAAAACCAGGGTAACATGCTACTCAAAGAGGCAAAGAAATTCGCTATTCTTGACGATTACTTCAATACCTCCAATAGAAAGACAGCCTACCAATGTCCATTTTTAAATCAAAAGGAAAATGTAACTAAGGTAAGAGATGCTAAAGAATTCTTAATAAAAGACCTTCACAATGCTCCAACTATAAAAGAACTTGCCAAAGAAGTAGCGCTCAATGAGCATAATTTAAAAACAGGTTTCAAGGAGATTTATGGTAAAACGATACACAGCTTTCTAAAAGACTATAAAATGAGTAAAGCAAGAGAACTTATATTAAAGCGAGAATTTCAAATAGCCGAAATAGCAGACCAGTTGGGTTACACCAATGTAAGTCACTTTATAGAGGCATTTAAAAATAAATACGGTGTAACACCTAAGAAGTTTGAGATGAGCCTATCTTAATTTTGAATAACACCAGATCTGAACCAAAAGTAAATTAGAGATTGATATCAACTGCACCTATTGTTGCACTTTGAATCATAACATAGCATTATAATCCATGTCATTTGACTCCATAGGCATATCTCCCGCACTAATATCTGCATTAGCAGCACAAAACATCACGGTGCCCACCCCTATTCAGGAACAAGCTATACCTGCAATCTTAGCTAAAAAAGATGTACTTGGTATTGCGCAAACAGGTTCTGGTAAAACAGCAAGTTATGTCTTACCCATACTGATGGACTTGGAAGGAAAGAATACCGGTGGAGGGAGAGAAATAAATGCCTTAGTACTTGTGCCAACAAGAGAGCTCGCTTTGCAAGTAGATGAGGTTTTTACTAGTTTGGGTACATCACTTCGCTATCATGTGAAATCGAAAGCGGTATATGGTGGAGTTTCCATTAATCCACAAATGATGTCGATGCATAACATAAATGTACTAGTGGCAACACCAGGTAGATTACTAGAATTATACAGATCTAAAGCCGTAAAATTTAACAATATAAATACGCTGGTTATAGATGAAGCTGACAAAATGCTTAATCTTGGCTTTAAGGAAGAACTTGATCGAATTTTATCGCTTCTCCCCAAGATAAAACAAAACCTACTTTTCTCCGCAACGCTCAGCCCTGATGTACAAAACATTGAACGCTTGCACCTTCAAAATCCTATAGTCATTACTATTGCTCCTGTTGCCCAAAACATGGAGCTAATTAGTCAAATCGCCTATTTAGTAACCGAAGAACGCAAAGGACCCCTTCTTCGCTATTTAATAAAAACCGAAGAAATGAAGCAGGTACTTATTTTTACCTCATCCATTTACCAAGCAGACTTGGTTGCAGACAAACTGAGAAATAACGGTATTAACGCACGAGCTATTCATGGCAAAAAAAGTCAAGGTAGCAGAAATGAATCTATGATTACCTTTAAAAACGGGAGTTTAACAGCACTTGTAGCAACGGATTTATTGGCAAGAGGAATTGATATTGAGTTTTTACCTTTTGTAATAAACTACGACTTGCCGCGAGGTCCTAAAGATTTTATACATCGAATAGGTCGTACGGGAAGAGCAGAAAATGCGGGTAAGGCAATTACATTTATTACCATAGAAGACGACCATCATTTTGGAGTTATTCAAAAGAAAATGAAAAAACAAGTTGAAATACTTGAATCAGATGGATTTAAACTTCACGGCTACTAATTGAGTAACCTTATCGCTCTTTTACGTCTAACAAATAGGTAAATTTTACTTATACCCAAATTCTTAATGCGTATAAAGCATAACGTTTGTTTGCTTTTTATTTGCAGTTCTATTCAGCAATATTAAAGTAAATGGAAAAAGTAGAATGCTTAATCATAGGCTCGGGACCAGCAGGGTATACCGCAGCAATATATGCCGCTCGTGCCGATATGAAACCAGTGGTGTATGAAGGACTTCAGCCAGGAGGTCAACTTACTATCACGACAGATGTAGAAAACTATCCAGGTTATCCGGATGGTATTATGGGTCCTGAAATGATGGAAAATTTCAAGAAACAAGCCGTACGTTTAGGAACCGATGTGCGTTTCGGAATGATAACCAGCGTTGTTTTTGACAGAAATGGTGGAAATCATATTGTTACGGTGGATGGTAAAACAGAAATAGAGTGTGAAACAGTATTAATATCTACTGGCGCTAGTGCTAAATGGCTTGGCATACCCAGTGAACAAAGATTAAACGGAAGTGGCGTAAGTGCATGCGCAGTATGCGATGGATTCTTTTACAGAGGAGAAGATGTAGCTATTATAGGCGCAGGTGATACTGCTGCAGAAGAAGCTAGCTACCTCGCTAAAATCTGCAAAAAAGTATATATGATCGTTCGTAAGGAAGAGATGCGTGCATCAAAAGCTATGCAACATCGGGTGAAAAGTTTGGCCAATGTTGAAATTCTCTACAACACAGAAACAGACGAAATTTTAGGCGACATGACAGTTGAAGCTGTAAGAGTAGTAAATAACATAAACGGCGAAAAAAGAGAAATACCTGTGAAAGGATTTTTTGTTGCCATCGGACATAAACCCAATACAGATATTTTTAAAGAATATTTAAAAATGGACGATTCTGGCTATATCATAACACATCCTGACAGTGCAAAAACAGACATCCCAGGTGTTTTTGTTTGTGGTGATGCACAAGATAAAATTTATCGTCAAGCAGTTACAGCCGCAGGTAGTGGATGTATGGCAGCCTTAGATGCAGAACGTTATTTAAGTGCCAGAGGCATGAGCGAAGAAGTCGAATAATATTTAAACTGACTCAAAAAAGGGAGGCGCAAAAGTTTTGTTCCTTCCTTTTTGAATTAGTAAAAACCAAGATCACGAAAGATTTAGAGGAAAGTGACCACTTAAAAATACACTTAAATTACACCATAAAAGACTGGTCATAAGGACTTAATAGTAACATCCCTTAATTACCGCCAATTGTCTGTTGACAACTCACTGTACAACTTCGTATTCATCCACTAGTTTTGCGAAATAAAAAAAAGAACTATCGGTATTTCTAAAATATGTTGAGACTAACTTAACAACACCGATCAAAAAAAAACAAACATATCTTCATGAAAAATTTGAGTAAACACATCATAATGGTTATTTCATTGGTATTTATACTAATAGCAACCAGTTTTGTGAACAGACAAAGCGAGAAAAAAAGATTAATAAGAGAATTAGCGGTAGCTGAACTAAAGAAAGGTGAAATCGAAGTTAAATCTAAATCAGTTTTAGAAGTAGCCGATTCTATATGCCAAGAAGCAGGAGTACCTTTTGAACTAGTTAAACAAATAGGTCAAAACGAAAGCGGTTGGAGATACATCAAAAACAGCAATGGGGGAACAGATCACGGAGACTTGCAAGTTATAGATATTACTTATTGGCATTATTATAAAAAACTAGGATTATCAGGTGGTAAAACACGTCGAAACTACCTTAAAGTAGCTATTTACTATCTCAAAGACTTACATAACAAGTACAACAGCTGGGAAAAAGCCAGATTTGCCTACGGACGTGGAAGTTGGAGAAATTCAACAACATGGACCCCACTTGAAAAAAAGTTTATGAGCAAAATAGATTTTAGCCGTTTTGATGCCAAACCTAAATCAATAAAATAGGTTGGAAGAGCACTCCAAAAAAACTACTAACGAATACTTATAACTCCAACTCTAACTGATTTTGGAGAATATAGGCTAGATCTTCACGCTTTCTTATCAAATATGCTTTTTTCTTATAGATCATAACCTCTGCAGGACGTGGTCTTGAGTTATAATTACTACTCATACTAAAACCATAGGCTCCCGCATTGTGAATAGCTAAAATATCACCAACACGTACTTCATTTAAACGTCTATCAAAGCCAAATGTGTCAGACTCACATATGTAACCAACTATAGAATAAATACGATCTGTACCTTTAGGATTCGATATATTCACAATATGGTGATACGCACCATACATCATTGGACGTAATAAGTGATTTTGACCTGAATTTACTCCCGCAAATACGGTAGAAGTAGTTTGCTTAACCACATTCACATCTACCAGTAAAAATCCTGCATTACTTACTAAAAACTTACCGGGTTCAAACCAAAGTTGTAAATCTCTTCCGTAACTTTTGCAAAACTCCTTAAAACTGGCCACAATCTCTGCTCCTATTTTTTCTACATCTGCAGTTACGTCCCCTTCGCGATACTTCACTTTAAAACCACTTCCAAAGTCCATAAATTCTAACTCAGGAAATGAATTAGCAGCCTCATAAAGCAATTTAGCCCCACGTAAAAATACATCTGCATCTAGAATATCACTACCTGTGTGCATGTGTAAACCGTTTACTTTAATTCCGTAATTTTCTACAATACGCTTAATATGAGGAACTTGATATATACTTATACCAAACTTAGAATCAATGTGACCCACTGAAATATGACTATTACCTCCCGCCATAATGTGAGGATTAAGCCTTATGCAGCAAGGCACTTTACCACCAAACTCACTTCCAAATCGTTCTAAAGTACTTAACTCATCGATATTAATAATAAGTCCTAACTCTACGGCTTGTCTTATCTCATCAAAACCAATACAGTTTGGCGTAAACAAAATCTCACTGGGTTCGTAACCTGCTTGTATACCTGTTCTTGCTTCTTCTAAGGAAACGGTATCTAGACCCGCTCCTTCTTTTTTTAGAAGTTTGAGTATACTTATATTGGTGAGTGCTTTGCACGCATACTTTAAATGTACATCTACCCCTGAAAAAGCATTTTTAAGTTGGTGATAATTAGCTACTATTTGATCTGCGTCATAAACGTAAAGTGGACTCCCAAATTCTTTTGCCACGCTTAATAAATCTACCCCTCCGAGAGTGTATCCTTTTGATGTTAATTCCATTCTTATATTCTTATCCTATTTTAGCTAACTTGTATTCTTAGTGCCACTTTACCTAAGCTATGTACAACATATATTTTTCATTATTGTTTACCTTATTTACGTGCACTATCCTTTAATAATAAATTGAAAATGTAAATAAATTTGATCGTTAAACACGGTTTGTCCATTCATCTTAAATTTCCCAAATATTTTATCTACTAAAAGGAGTGCAAGAATAAAATACTAAATGGATAAAAACTAGAATGGAAAACCAATACCAAAATTAATTGCTGTATTGTTACTTATCCACTTGGCTGATGCAAAATCTTGGATGACCCATCTATTACCCTCTAGTTTTGAAGGATCGTGTAAGGCAATTCCCCAATCTGTTCTGAAAATGATGTAGGTAAAATCAAACCGCAAGCCAAAGCCTGTATTCATGGCAATCTCTTTATAAAATCTATTCCACTTTAATTCAGCATTGGGAAAGCTTTCATCTTTCCTAAAGTTCCAAATATTTCCGGCATCTATAAATAATGCACCATTTAAGAATTTGTCTACGATGTCAAATCTATACTCAATACTACCTTGTAAGGCAAATTCTCCTGTTTTTTCAATTGTTATATCGCTGCTAGAATCGCTGTAACTCCCTGGACCAATGCTTCTAGCTCTCCAGGCTCTTAAACTATTGCCTCCCCCTACGAAAAAACGACGTTCAAAAGGCAAAAACAAAGTATTGCCATAAGGCAGCCCCGCTCCTACATAACCTCGGTAGGCTAAAGAATTATTCTCGTTTATAACATTGGTTAAGATAATATTAAAATCAGATCGAGCATACTGAGCGTATTTAACATTAAATATTTCCTTATTGGCACTGTAGTCACCTTTTATTTGATTAAAATACAATGAGGCTAGATTACCAGATAACTCTACAGGATTTGACCGAATTTGTAAGAAATAATTGGGATTCTTGTCCCTATTACTCCAGTACAAAGAGGTAAGAGGACCTGCAACTATATTATTAGTTAAAAGCTGTTCTGTGTAATAACGTGTACTAGGATCTAGCGAAAGTAAGAAATCTGCATCTACACTTGACTGATTTATACTAAGCCTAAAAGGTGTTATACCAAAGGACGTGCGTCCTTTGGTAAACGCATAAGTAAACGTTAAGGGTATTACTTTTCTAGTAAAATTCTTATTCTGATCAAAAATTATTGAAGTGTTAATTTTAGTACTTTTTTTAATTAAAACTTGGCTAAATTTTTTACGCTCAAAGTATATCAAAGAAGGAATAACCAACTCTGCATTTAGACTCTGTCTAAAACTGGTAAAAGAGCCCTGATTATCTTTTTTTATTTGTGTTTCTAGTGCCGTATATGAGGTGAGATTAAAAGATTCTGCTCCGCCAAAAACATTACGGTTTATAAGTGACAAATTATTAGCAATACCAAAACTATTATTATTGGTTTCTAACCCTAAATTTTGTTGCGTATAAATAGCTTGTGGCTCAATTACAAAATCATGTTTTTTGGTGGTTTTTAAAAGAATTACGACATCAAGCCTAGTTAAACTATCTTCTAACGAAGGATTAAACCTAATGGTCACAAAGCTGAACAATCCCATAGACAACAGGTTAGAATATGTTTTTTGAACCAAATCAGCATTGTACACGTCTGAAGGCCTAAAAATGATATTCTTTGCTAAAACAGTTGGCTTTATTTTATAATCGCCTTCTAAAAATTGTAATCTATCGTATATAAGCGTATCCGTAAATATCGAGTCTCCTATTAAAACCTTTACACTATTTATAGTTTGCTGATAATGTGGATTTAAATTTTTGTTATTCCTGATATTAACCACCACATCAGCGCTTTGCTGTGACTGATTGGTATCAATTTGAAAATCAACAAATGAATTATTGAAGTAAAAATAGCCGTTATTTCTAAGTAGTTCTGTAATACGACTTCTTTCATCTTCTATTTTATCAAAATCGATTCGTTGATCTTTTTTTAATATTTGTTGATTGAATGTTTGCTTAAGTAAATCTGATATTCCCTTGGAAGCTGAATTATAGGAAAGACTATTGATTACGGTATAGTTATTTAGCTTCACCTGATACGTTACGAATGCCCTTTTCTTGAAAATCTTACGTGGGGTTATGTGATAACTTACGGTATTATTCAAAAAACCTTTGCTAAAATAGTAGTCAGAGAGCCTGGTAGCCGAAAGATCCATTTTATTGGTATCAATAAGCACGGGAGCTTCTCCCACATTTTCAGCAAGTTTACGCAGCCAAGGTTGTTTCTTACGTATGCCCAAACCTTTTTTTCCGTACTGATAAGCCCAAAGATGAAACTTCACAAACCCAAGTAACTTTCTATTGGGTTTTTGCTTAAGGCTGGAGCGTTCATCTGTTAAGTTAACTCCATGATCATCTATACGTTCTATCTTATTTTTAACCAAAAGATACTCTCCCTCAGGCACAATACGTGTAATATTACACGCAGTATTACCGAGTACAGTAAAAAGTATGAGACAATATTTTAGTTTTGTATTCAAATTAAGAAGTCAAATTGCCAAGCAAAGCTAAATTAAAACTGTACCAACAACTAACCAGCAAAAAGTTTCGTCAAAAGTATGGTCTATTTGTCGTAGAAGGGTTAAAATCTGTTAATGAATTAACCCAAAGCAATTGGCCTGTGGAGACTATACTGTGCACTCCTGCTTTTTTGGAGCGATACGGAGAGCAAATAGACTTCACATTTGACCTGATAAGCAGCGAAGAATTTGCTGCTACATCGCACTTAACCAACCCCCAAGAAATACTTGCAATTGCTAAGTTTCATGACACCAATGCGACTACTTCTCAATGGCAAATAGCCTTAGACGGAATAAACGATCCTGGTAATTTAGGTACCATTATCAGAATTGCAGATTGGTATGGCATAAATACTATTTACTGCAGTGAGAATACTGTGGAATTTTATAATAGCAAGGTTATTCAAAGTACTATGGGTTCATTTTTAAGGGTAAAAGTAATAGAAGGAAATCTTAGTGAACTCTTAGAAGGAAAAGATGTGTTTGCTACATTACTTAACGGAGAGAGCATTAGAAGCATAGACAAGCCAACTAAAGGCGTTATTCTCATCGGTAACGAAGCAAATGGAATCGAACCTACTACTTTAGATGCCATCAAACATACGGCCATTACTATACCAGGTAGTGGTAATACTGAAAGCCTAAACGCTGCAATGGCAACCGCCATATGTTGTGAGCGATTAGTCGCTGAATGATTATAGACAATAAATTGCTGATCCATTTATTTAATTTTATTTAAATAATCAGTCGTAAATTCTCCTATTTCATCAGGCCGCTATAGCATTACTATTGTGTAAAAAAATCCCTTTTCTCAATTTAGGGCATAACACATTGCTCAATCAATAATTTGAATCCTGTATAATCTCGAGCTAAATTTAACTTAGCACACTTTAAAAAGGACAAAAAAAAAGGCCTAGCTAATGCTAAACCTTTGATTTTAATAGTCGGGGTGGCAGGATTCGAACCTACGACCTCCTGCTCCCAAAGCAGGCGCGATACCGGGCTACGCTACACCCCGAGGTGTATAATGAGTTGTCTATAAATTGGGATTAGACAACCCAAGCACTTATTTAAAGTTTAAACCTTAAAAAGTGATGTGGTCCCACCAGGACTCGAACCTGGAACCTACGGTTTAGAAAACCGTTGCTCTATCCGGTTGAGCTATGGAACCATTAACAATTGGTATTCAAAGAACATATCTTATACCTTTTCTCTATGCGGTGGGTCCGGGATTCGAACCCGGGGTACCCTTGAGAGGTACGGCAGTTTAGCAAACTACTGGTTTAAGCCGCTCACCCAACCCACCCTTTTAAAGGAGTGCAAAAATAACCAGATTTTTATATTCAGAAATCTTTTTTTAATAATTTTTCAGAATTATTAAATCCTTTATAAACACGTCATTTTTTCATGTGTTTGCGGACTATTTGAAAATTTATATTTAACCTTGAGCCCTAATGGCAGCTAAACAAAATAACGATTACATCTTTAGAAATATGAAGGTGTATAGCTCTACAGAATGGCTAGCAGACAATAAGAAAAAGTATCGCTCTGTTTTTGACAAAAATGAGAGTACATATGTTTATACCGAATTTTCATTTTTCAATTTAAATTTTAAAAAGAAAGATTGGGATATCAAACTGAATTTAATCTGTCGAAATGCTAATAAAGTCGAAGTATGTAGATTAGTTTGTGACAGAACAATATCTAAGAATAGTAACCTCATTTTTATTAGGGAAGGCTGGGGAACCTTTAATAAAGGAGCATATTGGGACACGGGAACATACACTTGGTCTGCAGAAATAGATGGCGATGTTATTGCTGAAAAAAACTTCTACATACAAGATATAGGAATAATAACACCCAAACATAATCCTTATTTCGATATCAAATCTATTCACTTCTACGAAGGCCCTTTTGACAATGTAAAAGAACCCAATAGAAGCTACTTTGAGCAATTTAGTGAACAAGAATCTCGCTACATCTACGCTGAAATAACTGCGGTAAACAAAACGAAGAATGTAAATTTCTGGAGTTGTGAAATGATTTTTAATTTTTTCACAGAAACGAACCTGCTCAAAGGAACCATGACTAAACTAACGTTTGTTTATGAACAAGACAATGAGTTTACTATGACCGTTGGTTGGGGAGCAGATAAACCAGGATGTTGGCTTACCGGCAAATACTACCTAGATATTATGTTTATGGACACATTGATTCAGCGAAAATCTTTCCAGATAGGACAAGATTTCGTAGAATATGTGTTAAAAGACGACGGTGGCATTAAAAAACCGACAGCTGCTAGCCCCTTTGTAAACACTAAAACTACTATCGAAAACACCCTTGGTGAACTAGATGACCTTATCGGTCTAAATAGTGTGAAAGACAGAATAAAAGAATATGCTAACTACTTAGAATTCATATCTCTACGGCAAGATAAAGGATTGGCAGAGGAAGATAAAATCAACCTGAATTGTGTTTTTAAAGGCAATCCAGGCACTGGTAAAACAACCATAGCACGCAAATTAGGCAAGATATATAAACAACTTGGCTTGCTCAGTAAAGGTCACGTACACGAAGTGGATAGAGGAGATCTAGTGGCAGAATTTATAGGACAAACAGCACCCAAAACAAAAGCGGCTATAAAAAAAGCCGAAGGCGGAATCTTATTTATAGACGAAGCATACTCCTTAGCTAGAAAAGATGACGACAGCAAAGATTTTGGAAAAGAAGCCATAGAAATACTCCTCAAAGAATTATCTGATGGAAAAGATATAGCCATAATTGCAGCTGGCTATCCAGATGAAATGGATACTTTCTTAGAATCTAATCCCGGCCTAAAATCTAGGTTCAGAATGATTTACGACTTCCCAGACTATGCTCCACAAGAACTAATGGAAATTGCAGAAATACATTCTGCGAAAAAAGGAATCGTTTTTTCCAAAGAAGCCAAAGATCTCTTTTATAAAAAAACGGTGGAAGCATATCGAAACCGAGATCAGTTTTTCGGAAATGCGCGTCTCATGGTTTCGCTTATTGAAGAATCTAAATTAAATCTAGGTATTCGTGTTATGGGCACAGATCATCCAGCTGATTTATCTATTGAAGATTTATCAACCATTCAGCTTGAAGATATTGAAAAACTAAGCTTAAGTCCTAAATCCGTAATTCCAGATATTCCAATTGATGAAGAGTTACTTGCTCTTTCTTTGAAAAAACTAGATGGTCTTATTGGCATATCTTCGGTAAAAAAAGAAATAAATAGCCTTGTTAAATTAGTTAGATACTACAAAGAAACAGGCCAAGATGTGCAGAATAATTTCAGTTTACATTCTGTCTTTACCGGCAATCCAGGTACAGGAAAAACAACAGTAGCACGCATCTTAGCTCAAATTTACAAAGCACTCGGTATACTAGAAAAAGGTAATCTAGTAGAATGTGATAGACAATCCTTAATAGGTGGCTATATTGGCCAGACAGCTATCAAAACAGGCGATATTATAGATAAAGCTATGGGTGGAGTTCTTTTTATCGACGAAGCATATTCGCTTACAGAAGGTGGTAATTCAGATTACGGGAAAGAAGCTATTGAGATTATCCTCAAGCGTATGGAAGATTATAGAGGTCAATTTATAGTAATAGCCGCGGGATACACAGATAACATGACGCGTTTCATAGAATCTAATCCAGGTTTAAAATCTCGATTTGATAAGGTATTTGAGTTTGAAGACTTTGACGGTGAGCTATTATTAGATATAGCGCTTAATCAATTAAGTGACGCTGGTTTTACGCTATCTAAAAACGTTAAAAAAAGTCTAGCAAGCTTAATAAATCGTATGTATGAATCTAAAGATCAATACTTTGGAAATGGACGTAGTATCCGAAAAATTGTAGAAGCTGCTATTCGCAATCAACATCTTAGAATGAGTGAATTGGCTCCCGAAAAACGTACCGCCAAATCTATAAAAAGTTTAATGATAGACGACATAACTAGTATTACCTTTGAAGACAAATCAAAACCAGATGTGATTCCTACATTAGGTTTTAGAATAAGCAACTAACTAAAACTACATTTTCGAATGTTTAACATAGCAATTATTCCACTTATAACACTTTGCTTTAGTGTTATATTTCTGTTAATATTACTTTTTTACTACTTCTATTTCTTTACCCAGCTAAAAGTAAGTGCAGAGCCTAAATCTGAAAGTAGACCTATATCCGTCATCGTTGCAGCACGTAACGAAAAAAAGAATCTAGAGCAATATTTGGAGTTACTTCTGAACCAAGAATACCCCGAATATGAAGTAGTAGTGATAAACGATGGAAGCCATGACGGAACCAAGGCCTTTTTGAAAGAACTTGACGAAAAATATACAAAGCTTAAAATTGTTACCCTAGAATTGGACGAGCGGTTTCAAAAAGGTAAAAAGTTTGCTTTAACAATGGGTATAAAAGCATCTAAATACGAACATTTGCTCTTTACTGATGCAGACTGTTGGCCTGCTTCTAAAAACTGGATTTCTAAAATGAGTCTGTCCTTTCAAGATAAAGACATTGTTTTAGGAGTATCTCCATTGGAAGTTCAAAAAAACATTCTAGGTTCTTTGATTAAATATGAAACTTTTCATACCGCATTGCAATACATTACCTACGCCAATAGAGGATTTGCTTACATGGGTGTTGGACGAAATTTAGCTTATACAAAAACCTTATTTTTTAAAAACAAAGGATTTGCAAGCCACCAACATATCTTATCAGGTGATGATGATTTGTTTGTTCAAGAGAATACAACTCCTCATAACCTTTCTATTTGTCTTCATCAAGAGTCATTTATGTACTCTAAATCACCTATCAATTTCGGATCTTGGCTGACCCAAAAGAAACGTCATTTTAGCACTAATAAAGCTTACAAAAGCAAGTTTATTCGTTTGCTTGGATTGTATAGTTTTGCCCAAGTCGGTCTTTATGCCAGTATTGTAACATGTTTCATTATTGCGCCAAGCATTTGGTTTATACCTTTAGGAATTCTCCTATTGAAATGGATTATTCAATGGGCTGTAATGCTAAATCCAACTAAAGCGTTAAAAGCAGAAAGTATTGGTTGGGTCCTTCCCTACTATGACATCCTTTACACGTTTTTTCTATTCTTCTTCGCTTTCATAAAACCTTTTACCAGAAAACCTAAATGGAGTTAATACATAAATACTTTCCAGAACTTACTAATGATCAACTTGAAAAATTTGACCAGTTAAAACCGTTGTATGAAGAATGGAACAGTAAAATAAATGTAATTAGCCGTAAGGATATGGACCAGTTTTACAGTAACCATGTGCTACATTCATTATCTATTGTCAAACTCTATGAATTTGAAGATGGCGAAATGGTTCTGGATATAGGTACTGGAGGTGGATTTCCAGGTATACCTTTAGCTATCTATTATCCAAACGTATCATTTACCTTAATAGACAGTATAAAGAAAAAAACAACAGTAGTGCAAGCAGTTGTAGATGCATTAGAATTAAAAAATGTGAAGGTTTTAAATGATCGTTTCGAAAACATAAATGATCCGTTTAATACCATTGTTTCTAGAGCTGTTGCACCCGCAGCCAAGCTAGTTAGCCTTACTAAAAAAGCGATGCAAAAAGGAGGAAGTCATATTTTCCTAAAAGGGGGCGATCTAGCTTTAGAAAAAGCAGAATTACTTGCTAGTTACCGCTCTTTACGATGGTACGAAACTGAGCTAAGCACCTTATTTGAGGAAGCGTTTTTCGAGACTAAAAAAATAATAAATCTTACAGGAGTTGTAAAAAAATAATCAACGTAGTAAGTTGATGGTTCCTGTCTTTTGGAACACTTTATTTTCGAAGTTGGTGTACTGTATTACATAAATATACGTACCCATTGGGACATCCTCATTTCTGTAGGTTGGCATCCATTTTTCATCAATATTAGATGATTCGTACAACTGCTCTCCCCAACGATTATAAATCTTAATCGTAAACTCATTAATAGCGGTGCCTACTACCCCAAAACCATCATTAAGCCCGTCATTATTGACAGTGAAAGCATTAGGCACATATACTTCTGGAGAGAAAAAGAAACAAACCTCATTGCTCCAAGACTCTGTATTTTCACCTTCTTTTTCATACGCTCTTATTCTATAACACTTCCTATACTCGCTTGGCTGCTGCACAGATAGTATAGCTTGTCCTGGATTTACATTCGACTCTAAAAGTGAGTATGCTTTAGAATTAGACGAGGTATATGCATTATACTGAGAAACTCCCATCACCCATCCAACGTAGGCACTAAAATCTAATGACGTTGAAAAATCTACATTTTGAATCCCTTGAAGTAGAATACTCGTATGCGTTTCTGAAGTAATTAAGGTGCCACATAAATTTATCGCTGAAATCCTATAATCGTAAGCCTGATTATCGGTATTGATGTCGGTCTCGAGGTAATTATAAACATTGCCAGAAACGGTGGCTACCGTTTGCCATGGGTTGGCAGATAAAGCTATCTTTTTTTGGATGTCAAATGAAGACGTTTGAGATTTATTAATCAATTTCCAATCAATAATCATACGATCATCTGGCGTACCCACGCTTACGTAGCGTAAATCAATACCTAACGCATCTACTTTTATAGTTAAGGTTTGAACCTCACCCTCACATCCTTTGTCCGAAGTTTCAATCACAGAAAGGTAGGTTGCCAAAAGACTTTCTTTCCAATCTACGGCAATGGCAGGTGTGCCATCCCCTGTAAATCCAGCAGCACCTTTTACCGTCCATCTATAAGTAGACGCGGGCAATCCGGTTACAGCATAATTCTTACCTAAAAGATCTTCTACGCAGATCACAGATGGTCCTGTAATGGCCGTTGTAAACGGCTTAGGATTGACCAAAACAGTGGTGTCTATTATCACGCCAATGCAACCCGTTGACGTGGTTTCTTTTACCGCAAGTAGATAAGTGCCTGCATTATTCCAAAAAACAGCAATCTGATTGGTTCCTTGTCCTAGAATATTGGAAGAATTACCGTTTATACTCCATTCATACGTACTGCCAGCAAAACCCGCTAAAACGTATATTACGGTATCTGCTTGCTGACAAACTTCCATTTGTCCAACAATGGGCACCTTCTTTGGAATTGGATTTATAATTACGTTTAGCACTACAGGATTACTTAAGCATACTTTGTTATTTACCTTATCATATGCTTTTTGAAACATACGTACAGCTCCAGCTCCAGCGCTTCCCCAGTTTACACCAATCTGAAAACTACTGTCTCCGGATACCTGAGATCCTCCGGTTACACTCCAGTCATAAACAACTCCATTCACCTTTAAGGTAGTGTACGGAATATTAGATACAAATTCACAAATACTGGTAGGCCCTGTAATTAGTGCAGATGTGAGAGTATATGTTTTGGTAACTAAGTGTATTTGCGATGTGCTTATACAACCAAATTTATTGGTTTCCGTAACGCGAACCTCCCCCGCTCCTTCGTTCCCCCAATTAACCTTGATCCCATCGGTATTACCCCCCGAAATTTGTAAACCTCCAATTATAGACCATGTATAAGTTGAACCATTTTGAGGATTTTCTATCTTATATTCTACATCACTAGCATTCGGACAAATACTTGTCGGGCCAACAATAGTAGGGTTCGGTTCACTCACAAAAACAGTCAGTTTGGCCGTATCGCTCGTACATCCAAATTCATTTGTCTCCGAAATTTTCAAGGTAAAACTAGGCTTACCATATTGTCCTAATTGAATAGTATTTCTATTGGTAAAGTATAACGGTGTGTTAGTAACCTGCCACAAATAGGTATTTGTAGCAGTATACGTAACGGTGTAAATCAAATTAGGCTCGTCAGCACAAACGGTATCTTTCCCAAGGATAATAGGTAGCGGCGGACTGGGTCTTATGATAATATTTAGATTAATCCACTCGCCTAAACATCCATTTTCGCTAACTTCCCGCACACGGATACTGCCGGCAGTTGGATTATTCCAATCTATAGAAACCATGGCTTTATTAGATGCTCCAATTATGTCTCCACCAGTAACCTCCCATTCGAAGGAAGATTTTAATTTACCATCAGTAACTGTATAGTCAAATTGGTTATATCTACAAGCATCTGTTGGACCAATCAATTTTTTTGCCCCGACAAAGGGAGTCACATATATTTCTACATCCAAGTTATTAAATTTGGGTGGACATCCGTCATCCTCAGCAGTAAAATATACAAAATAGGGTATGCTTCGCGCCATATCACAGTCAGGTGTCCAACAAAACTCACTCGTAGCTGTTGGGATACCCGAAGTATCCCTAAATGTGGCTTTGGTCCCTGATATAGTTGGCCCAGAGCCAGGACTTCCAAGTATTCCTCCACGACCATTTAGCTTAACACGATCACCGTCAGGATCTGTTGCTGTAACATCAAAGCATAACGCGTCCCCTGCCTCTATTGTAAATCTACTTCCCTTATCCGAGCCAATATCAGGTGCATTGTTGGGAGTACAATCCAAGACTAATATTTGAAGATCCATCCTAATATTACCTAGCAACACACCGTTTCGGTACTCAAGTACTTCTACTCCAACAACAAAGCGACCAGATTGAGGACTATAAAAGTGTGTGTGTGCCGTGCGAGCGTCTATGTCTATGTATCCAGCAGTCCCAAATGGATTGAGATAATTATAGCCTGGTTTATAAACCACCTGATCTAACCTTATAGTATTGGGAGGATCTGGGCTTACAGCACCTAGTGAACCTCCTTGATAGGGACGCATAAAACGATACACTAGACTATCACCATCTTTATCGATGGCATCAAAAAGAAATGAAGTAGTGTCATTATTGCACATGTATGGACTTGGCACTCCATAAAAAGTAGGTGAATTATTTTTAAGACTGGTATCCGGAATTTTACAATAATAGGTTTGTCCTTGATCTGGAGAACCACCGCCATCGGTAAGGTTATCTTGAAAATTACGACAACACCGTGAATACGTTATTTGATAACCACTCGTATTGGGTGCTACTTCAATAAAACCCTCGTAAAAACCATATTCAATACAAACATTTTTCTTGAAGATATCGCAATCAATAGAACCCGGTGGATCCACATTATTCTTTATAATTAAAGGAATTTTTACCCGATTATAGATGTTACCATCAGAAGTGTATACACCCAGTGTTATTTCAGAGTCTAATGGAACATTAACCCCACCAAAACAGTCCCTATACACATTAAAAGTAACCTTATACACAAAATTACCTGCGGCATTAACATAGGCGAATTCATAGTTCATATAACCACCAACGAGATGCGTCGAATAAGCACTATTCGTGAAAACAAGCAGTGTGGCTAACAGTATTATTTTTTGAACTAATCTCAATGGTTGTAAGGTTTTACAAAAATATAGTACTTACCATTCGAAAACGATTAATACTTATGAATAGTTTCCTAATAACCTTATTTTGACATGGCTGCTACAAACGAACCTAAATCGGGATACGTATAATCCTGATTGTCAAATAAAAACTGCGGGTTTGCTATTTTAACCTTAGTAATTCCTAGCGTATCTGCCAATTGCATGTCTCCAGGAGAGTCTCCTACCATAATAGCTTTAGTCCAATCAATATCCGGAAAATAAGACTTTGCTTTTAAGAGCATTCCATTTTTGGGCTTACGCCATTCATGACTTTCTTCTTTTAAATACGGAGCATAAAACGAAGCATCGAAATAAGATAAACCTTTGTTTTTGAGACTATTGTACAATTTAAGATGAACATTTTCTAAGTCTTTTTCACTCATTACCTTACGATGTACGCCTTGCTGATTGGTAACCATCACGACGCGTTTGACCATTTGTTGTAATTTTCCCAATGCATCTAGAACTCCATCCACAAGAATAAAATCACTAGGCTGTTTGGCATAATCATCCACTATAGGAAGATTTATCACACCATCTCTATCCAAAAAAATGGTAAAATCCGTTAAACTTTCAGGCGAAAATGGTTTGTGCTCGTTCATAATCTGTGGGTATGCCTATGTCTATAAATAATCCTTTAGAGATGTATCCAGCTAAAAATCCTTTTTCTACATTCATTTCTAAAACTTCTTTTTCAAATGAGAATTTTGTTGCGTCTGGTAAAAGATCTTTAATCGCTGCACTAATAGCGTATACGCCCCCATTTATCAGTCCGGTTTTTATACCCAATACTTTTTCTTGAAAACGAACTATTTTAGACTTGTCCAGCAATACCGTTCCGTATCTATCTGGATTTTCTATCTGCTTAAGCGCTAATGTAATATGGCAATTTGAATCACGATGCACCTCTAGCAGTTCTTCGTAATTTACATCAAAATAAGTATCTCCATTTAAAATTACACCATGCTCACTTGTCATTTTTTCAAGCGCTAGGGCTATGCCTCCTCCGGTACCCAAAGGTTCTTTTTCTATAGAATAAATAATAGGAACATTCTGATATTGATGGCCATAATATTCTTCTATTTTCTCGTATTTGTATCCTACAGCAAGTATTATTTGATTCACATTCTGCATTGGTAATTTGCATAATAGGTGATCCAAAAAGGGTTTACCTGCAACAGGCGCCATTGGTTTGGGAACCTCACTTACCACAGATGCTAGTCTTGTTCCTAATCCACCAGCTAGTATGATTATATCTATACTCATCTGTTTACCGTATAGGTATATAATCCTTCTTTGGTAAAATGATATTGTTGAACAGTTATCCCGAACGGAACTAGACTTTCTATTAAGCGAGTTCGTGACACCAAAGGGCAATAGAAAAAGAAATATCCTCCGCCACCAGCTCCGCTTATTTTTCCTCCTGTGGCACCGTTTTGCATGGCTGTTTCATAAATGGCATCTATTTCCGAGTTACTAATCCCATTTGCCATCATTTTTTTAAACTGCCATCCATCGTGCATTATTTTACCGAGTTGATCTATTTCTCCCATAAGAATAGCCTCTTTCATCTTAACACTTTGCGCTTTGAGCTGATGGGTAGCCTCAAGTGCATCTAAATTACTATTCGTAATATTAGCTGTTTGTTTCTCAATAATACCAGCCGATTCTCTACTAGTTCCCATATAAAACAAGACCAAGTTATGCTCTATTTCGGCGGCATACTTTTGCTTAACACGAAGTGGATTTACAATCACCTTATCCTCTTTCGAGAATTCCATAAAATTAAACCCTCCAAACGTAGCCGCGTACTGATCTTGACGACCACCTGCTAAGCCTAGATCTATTCGTTCTATTTCATACGCCAAGTGCGCTATATCATACTCTCCTAAAGGTATATTAAGCCATTCCGCAAAAGCTCCTAAAATACTAACCACCAATGTACTACTTGTACCTAAACCTGAACCTGGAGGTGCATCTACTCGTGTATAAATCTCAAAAGAGAGAGGTTCTTTTAAGTAGGTTTTTATAATTCTATTGTACACTCCTTTAACCAGCGCTAAAGGACCATCGGGTTCTAAATAGTTCGCAGAATCTAGCGTTTCACTTATTCCTAAATCTTGAGATTCTAAGTATATTTTACCATTCTTAGTGGGAACGATAGTCGTATGCGCAAACATATTGATGGTTGCATTCAATATAGAACCACCATGCAAGTCTGCATAAGGACTTACATCCGTACCGCCACCCGCTAATCCAAGCCTCAATGGAGCTTTGCTTCTAATGATCATTGGAACAAAACAACATATTTTTTTTCATTTAACTCTTGTTTTATACCAAACAAGATAACCCCAATTATTAATATATGTTAATAGCATCCATAAAAATAAAGACAAAACATTACTTGTATAGTCGCTTTACAGGTCACTCAGTTTGAGACCACTTAATGGTTTGTTGGCGCCCATTGCTATTTATTATCAAAAAATAAAGCCCTTTAGGATAAATATTTTTGTGTATAACCAATTCCTCTTGAAAAGAACCTCTTGCCAAAACAGATCCGTTCGTAGTAGTTAAAATATAGTCAGTTGGATACTCTGAAAGGCTACTCACATTGCACTGTAAGAAAGTGTTTTGGATTTTAAAAAATGCGGGCAATTGCATCATTTTGATGATTTTAGATAAAGAGAATACACCGTCATAATCTACCTGTTTTAGTTGATAATACGCTACGGGAAATATAACATCATCTATATAAGTGTAAGTGGATAGTTCATTAGTTGTTCCTTTGCCGGAAACCTGACCAATCGTGCTGAATAAAATGCCATCTGTGGATTTTTGAACCTCAAAGTAGTTGTTATTTAATTCGGATGCTGTGCGCCAATGCAACTCAATATTTGTGTTAGGTTGTGTAGCCGTAAACGATATTAACGTTACGGGTAAAGCCATGGATCCAATGGCGCCTGAGCTCCATGAACTAAACGCTGTGTACACCTTATAAAAAAAAGTGCCCGATGTAGGCAGATTTGTAATTGTAACACTGGTTCCACTGCCTCTGTATAAAACAAACTCGGTTGTAGACCCACTGCCCATTTGAGAGTAAACACTTACCGGGTTACTCCAATCAGCAGACGCTGACCATGCCGAAGGATCTACGCTTGCAGCCGGCGCTGTAGTAACTGAGCTCGCGGATCCTATCACAACTATATTCGAGAAACAACTTGGATTATTCCAAGAAATCACACTAGAATTACCCGTAAGTGAGCTGTTACTTACAGAGGTAGGGTCAACTGGCAGTGAACACCCTTTAAACGCAATACCAGGACTGGTAATTGAAGGGGTCCATCCGTTTGCGGAATAAGAAGAACTAAATCCTTCAACGTCCAAAGTACCATTAGTAGCAGTTGCTCCCCACGCATAAATTCTAAACGTAATCACAGCGCCCGCAGATAGCGTGGAAATCCCTGTAAGGCTTATAGTATGAATAGACCCCGATACACGTATGCTGTCAGAATTAAGACTAACTGATGAAGAATTAAAGGCATTAAGCGAATACTCCAATTGAAACTTTCGAGGACCCGACGGGCTTCGGTCCAAGCGGATTTTCATTTCATTTAAATCCAACACACTTCCGGTATTCACTTCCAATGAAAACTGCAGATAATCATTATTGGTTTTTGCATTTGTCAATGAAGTATCAACAAACCCTCTAGAATTATAATTACCACTTAACGTTTCTTGAATAATTCCCGCACCTCTTGATAGTCCAACTGCACTTATCCCAAAGCCTTCAGCCGTTGTTGTACCAGCAGTATTTTGTCGGTCGACTAACCCAATTAACCCTTGGGCAAATGTTAAGTGGCATGACAATACGAACCATCCAACTAACACTATTTTTTTACGCAGCAATAGCTGCTTAATTCTGTTTAAAGTAAAAATAAACGTTTGTTTAAAAGCACCCTTAAGATTGTAACGGACGGATACTGCGGCATACAATAGGCAAAAAAATGCCCGAGTTAGCCCAAAAAGCGATAATAGAGTTTTCATTTCTAGTCTTTTCTAACTTTTCAAAAGTAGAAAAGATTTTGTAGAGATTCAAGTACCTCTACAAAAAAAGAAATGAGAAATTTAATTTAGGTTCTCACCACTTACATATTCTGAGACGCTTAACACGTAATCACCAATTTTTTCTATACTGGAAAACAAGTTATTATAAATCAATCCACTCTTATAATTATACTCTTGTTTCTCAATGCTTTTAAGGTGTTTTTTACGCAATTTATCTCTTGTATCATCTATCCCTTGCTCTATGCTAATTGCCTTAGTCAAGTTTATCTTTACCTGGCCTTTCTCAAGATTTAATATCATCTCTTGGTGGCCATCCTTAAGTTGATCAAAATAACTCATAAGGTTGTCTCGTTGTTTTTGATCAAACCAAACTTTGTCATCTGACTTTCTATCGAGCTGAGTTGCCATATTGTAATAAATATCACCTATACTTTCTAACTCATTGCAAGCACCAATCAAACCACGAATTTGTTCTGACGTCTTCTCACTTACTTCTTTGGCACTTACCTTGGCCAAAAAGCTATTTATTTCGTGATGAATTCTGTCTGTTATTTCTTCGTAATGTTTAATCTTATCAAATAGTTTCTTTTGTTCTTTTCTTTCTGTGGTATTAACTAGCTTTTGCGTTCGCTGATGCATTCTCAGTATAATTTGACCAAATTTTACCAGCTCTTTTTTAGCCTCTAATACAGACAACTCTGGCGTGCCTACCAACCCAGAACCAATATACTCTAATTTAAAGACCTCATCTTCTTCTCCTTTAGATGGAGTAATCTTGATCACCGTTTTTTCTATTAGCTCTACAAACCAGACAAGGATTAGCGTATTAATGATATTAAACACAGTATGAAAAGCAGATAACGAATACCGTATAGATTCGTCATTAGCTCCTGCAAATGGGCTTCCCCATCGTGTATTTTCCATAAGCAAACCAATTCCTTTGGTAAACCAATGAAATATCAATAACATCCAAACAACACCAAAAATATTAAATATAAAGTGTGCACGGGCAGCTCGTTTTGCATGTACATTGCCTACAAGTGCCGCAAGATTTGCCGTGATTGTTGTTCCTATATTTTCACCTAAAACAATAGCTGCAGCCATTTCAAAAGGCAAGCCCATCGTTCCACAAAGGGATAAGGTTAATGCCATAGCTGCACTGCTACTTTGAACTACAACAGTTACCAAAGTACCCACCATAACTAAAACTACAATACCGAAAAATCCTTGTGCAGCTAAAAAACCAATCATACTCCGAAATCCTTCACTCTCGGCAAGATTTAAGCCTTCAACGGCATCCTTCATCCCGCTTAAACCCAAAAACAATAAAGAAAAACCCACTAAAAATTCTCCTAGATTTTTTAGACTTCCCCTATTCACAAAAAGCAAAGGAACACCAACGGCTAAAATAGGAAATACATAATCACCTAAACTAAACTTTGAAAATCCAAAAATGACAAGTAACCAAGCCGTCATGGTAGTGCCAATATTAGCTCCCATTATAACGCCTATGGCTTGTCTTAAATTTAGCAAGCCTGCATTCACAAAACTTACAATCATTACCGTTGTAGCGCTGCTGCTTTGGATTAATGAAGTAGTAAAAAACCCTGTAAAAATCCCTTTGAATCTACTAGAAGTTATCGAGCTAAGTATACTTTGCATGCGAGCTCCAGCCATTTTTTGAATGCCATCACTCATGACCATCATACCGTAAATAAACAGTCCTAATGCTCCTATTAATTTAAATATTTCTGAAAACTCCATCCGTTGCTAAGTTTGCGTACCTTAATTTGTAGTGCAAGTAAAGTAAAAGCATATTACCTCAACATTAAAATTGAATAAGTAGTGAATAAAAAAATAAACATTAGACAAGCCACCAAAGCAGATATCCCATATTTACTTGACCTTATCAAGGAATTAGCCATTTTTGAAAAAGCACCTAATCAAGTTATAAATACTCCCGAGTTAATGGAAAAAGATGGATTTGGGGAAAATAGCATTTTTGATGCCTTTGTTGCTGAGACAGATGATCACGTTATAGGAATGGCAATTACCTATTTTAGATATAGCACCTGGAAAGGAAAACGTCTCTATTTGGAGGATTTGATAGTAACTGAAAAAAGTAGAGGATTAGGTGCAGGACAATTATTATTTCAGCATTGCATCCAATTTGGTAAAGAAAGTGAGTGTAATGGCATGGTTTGGCAAGTGCTGGATTGGAATGAACCTGCCATTGACTTTTATAAATCCTACAATGCAGATTTAGATGGAGGCTGGATTAACGGGACACTGGAATTCTAGCTTTATTGGAATTTATTTAGGGGCATTTCTCTCCCAAATACCGTAACCATTGCCTTCGAAAACCATTGTAAGCTCTGGATAATTGTTACCCATTTCTTCAAACTTTTGCACTTTGGCAGATATGGAAACGGGGATATTGGTATGATGAATCACGAAATCTCGAACTTCATTGTCAAACTCGTTTTTTGCAAACTGATCTAATTCCGTGATACTCATAATTTTCTTCTGAGCTAAAAGTTGTTGCTTGACCTCTCTTAGTTCATTCAAATCCTGATGTGAGGTGTAATAAAAGTGAGCGTAGCTTTTAAAGCCGTAGGTAAAATGGGCCATTTTAACTCCTTGATATGTTGCCAGCTTAGCTTTCCACTTTCCTTGGATATTATATTCGATTGCAGGCACTACAGATGATAGTAAAAGTGTGATTAGCAGCATCTGGATAACGAGTAGTTGAGAAATTGCTAGCTTGCTCGGCTTTGAGACAACTTTAAGTATCGTGAGTGCCATTACAATTCCCAATATCAACGGAACCCAATTCCAGTCGGTTATGCTTCTAATTTGTGCTAGTGCAAAATCATCTTTGATATAAGGACTAACCCAAGCTATTAATTGTTCGGGAATAAGGGCTAGTAAACCCAAAACACTCAACAACACTACCCAAATTAAGCCAACGAGCGCCAACAAAAACTTAATTATTCCTGAAATACCCTCATAGCGTGAGAGCCAAATACCACTCACTGCTGCTATTGGCAAATAGCATAAACTACTGTAGTGCACAATCTTTGTAGTAACCATTGAAAATACAATGAGCACCACCCAAAACAGCACTTTTAACCAACGGTAATAAGTACTATCGCCCGATACATTTTGCTTTCCCAGTAAACCAGGCAACGCAAGAATAAACATGGGGAAACAACCTATCAGTAAAACTACCAAATGATAGTAAAATGGCTGTCCGTGCGATGCAATAGGATAGCGAAATAAGTCCACTTGATACACGATAAACTCACGTAAAAACCAAGTACCCATGTGGGCAATTTGCACACCAAAATACAATCCTGTTACCAGAAAAAATCCCAATATCAGTAGCAGTATATCTTTGAAAGCATAAAAATTTATCCGATAAATGAGTTGATAAAAAAGTCCTGTGAGTCCTACAAGCAAAAGCGCCGTAGGTCCCTTTGTGAGTACCGCGAGACCCAACCATAATCCTGCATAGAAAAAATAGGTACGCTTTTGAGTTTCTACACTTTTTACCAAGTGTATAATACTGCCGAATATCAGCAGATTGAAAAGTGGATCAATGATTCCGCTTTTAAAATAAAAGTGGGATGTAAATGAACCCAAATAAAAAAGAACACTAAAAATACCAGCTTGTTTACCGTATCGTTTAAGTAGTGTCGCATACAAAACAACCAGAGTAATAAGCCCGATTAACACATTAGGCAAACGCGCAGCAAACTCATTTACCCCAACAAGGGTCATACAAATTGCCTGTAACCAGATAAACAGCGGAGGTTTCTCCCAAAATGGTTCAAATCCAATTTGTACATTAAGCCAATCTCCCGTCACAATCATCTCGCGTGCCGCTTCTGCAAAATTTATCTCATCCCAATCAAATAAAGGTACAGTACCCACAAAAGGTAAAAATAAGATGAGGTAAGCGATTATAAGCGTAATAAAGACAGAGTGTTGCTTGAGCTTATCCATTTTTATTTTGGCCATAAAGAGCGTAAAAATAAACTACCCAAACGGATGTAAACAAACCAATAATGGCACCTGTAACCACATCACTTAGATAATGTTGACCTAGATACATACGACTTATTCCTACAAGAACAGCGAGCATAGCCCCCAAAAAAGGCACCCCTTTCTTGGGATAAGCAATGGCTAGTATCGTAAATATGGCAAAGGCAGTTGAAGTGTGTCCACTTGGAAACGAATGGTGTTTGTGATGCTCTAGTCCTTCTATTTTTTCCAATTGCTCATAGGTGTATGAGGGTCTGTTTTCGTGTTCAAAAACAAATAGTTTTAACCCTTGGCTTACCAAGAAAGTAATTAGCAGTGCTATCAAATAAACCGGAATAAAATGTTTACCCGTAAAAAACAAGAAAACCAAAACTAAAATTACGCCAACATATTCACCCAAAAGCGTTGTTACCATGAAAAAAGTATTCAATCCAGGAGAATGCATTCCATCTAAAATAAGTACTAACTCTCCTTTCTCGAGCAACAGTAATAAAATGAGACCTGCCAGAATAGAAAGCAGTGCCGATATAAAAAAAATGCTGTTATTTCGTAAAATAGTGATCAATGGGTCAAAAATAGTACGGGATAAATAGTTTATACCTTAAAAAATTGTTTATTTGAAAAATCTTAGAAAAAAGAAAAAGTGGAAAGAGTAAAAATAGATTTAGAATTTGTAATAAAGTCGTCACCTACAATACTTTACCAGTATTTAACTACGCCTTCAGGCTTGGTAGAGTGGTTTTGCGATGATGTAAATATCAAAGGAAGTAAATTATATAGTTTTTTTTGGGATGGCGAGGAGTTTAAAGCTGAATTAACTAAGAAAATCAACGGCAAATTAGTGAAATTCAAATTCCTTGAAAGAGCAGAAGAAGAATACTTCCAATTTGAAGTTACCAAAGATGAGCTTACTGGTGATATCGGTCTCCTTATTACCGATTTTGTCGATGATGACGAAGTAGAAGCAATGACACTACTCTGGGAAAGTCAGGTACAAGACTTGAAGCACGCCTTAGGCCTAGCCTAATATTTATCATCTATACTTTTTTTACTTTCTTGAAAGGATGTTACCTCATCCTTTACAGCTCCCGTTAATTCGTCTACTTTATCTTCCGCAAAAATTAGGTATTTGTTCTCAATAGGAATAAAATCATGGATAAACTGCTTATATTTTTCAGTAGCATTTCTTTTTTCAAGACAACTTAGCGCTTGTTCCTTGGTTTTATTCATGCTCTTTTTTAAGACATAAGCTGCTTTTATTCGTTGCGCAGAGAGTATCTTTAGTTCATCAGGTGTAAAACGTTGAATCATATCACGCTCGATAGGTTGCACGATACAATCACAAATATCCCCGTCAGCATCGCTAACACAGTACTTGTCCTGCAGGTGAGATAACTCGGCTATATTGTGTTCAAACGGACCCCAAGAATTATAGTACATCAGTCCTATAACCGCGGCTGAGATCAAAAGGAAGCCAATGAGTTTAACAACTATTTTTTTAGCAAATCTCAATACGAAAAAAGCGAGCATAATGGCTCCTAAAACACTTAATGAAAAATTCATATGGGACGAAATTACTTATTTCCTTTTACTCAGAAGCGACTCATACATAGCTTTGGGCGTAATATTATCATTTTTAAGTACACGATGTTTACCTATATAGAAACCTCGATTTACGTCTTCTAAGAAATATTTAGCACCTATCTCACTATTGCTATATCCCACGGGCCACTCTATCTTATCGTAATAATAGGTGATACGTACCTGCTTTGGCTCGTCACCGTGGTTTAAGGTTATAATTTTAATTTCTTCACTAAACTCAGTATTGATTTTGGAAAGATAGGTTCTATCCTCTTCACTCAGTGTTTCCTTATCCCAGAAAAACAAAAAAACTTCTTTTTTTCGGTATTCTTTAAGGCTGTGTTTCTTACTTAAAATATTGAAGTAATCAAAACCCGGCACTTTCTTATCCAGCTCTAATTTGTTACTTAGCTGCGCGTTCACATCTTCTTTTATATCGATGTAGCTTCCCGTACTTTCAATGCTCAGAATTCGATATTTTTTTCCACCCCATTCAAAGGCATTATTTGAAATTACGGGTATTATACTAAACAGCTCATCAGAAGCTATTTGACTCTTATAAGGACCTACATAAAGCATGTCGGTACAACTTTCATTGTAAATACCGTTCACATTCATATCCTTTATACCAATGGTAAATGAATCGTTTTCACCTCTATAGTCTGCAGAAATAGCATTGTACCGCTGTTCCCTAAAGCAATAATTTATATTGGTAAACTTTTTGGCTCCGCTATGGGCTTTGTAATGGCTTGTAAGCAAATTTTTATACGCCATATTCTCTCCATATAAAAATCGACTTAGCTTTATGGCATAGGTTGCTCCTTTTACGTTTGTATTTTCTAGTTCTATTTGAAAATCATTCTGCTGAACGGTAATACTGTCAGGCGCTCCATCATTGGTAAAATCAAAATCATTGTTTCTATCAATGTAAAAATACATAGTTCTGCGAGAACGCACATAATTCCCAATAAGGGTAAGCAGATATCCCTTATTTATTGCATTATCAGAACCAGAAAAATAGATGTAGGTATACCCGGTATCTTTACAGCCCGCCATATCGGGCAACTGCTTAATGGTGTACCATGCTTGATTCTTGCCCATATCTACCCCAAATTTCGCATAAGGTTCTATACGCATACTGTCAAACTTATACACCGGCAATATGCTTTGGCTCTTGGCAAATGCGTCGTCCATTACATTCTTTCTGGCTTCAATTCGTATGGTTTGCGCTGATACCGTAATTCCTATCCAAAGCAAGGAGACCAAGCTTAGATAACTTCTTAAATTTAGTTTTTGACCTCTCCCTTTCATTTAGTGATAAAAAGCTGTGTATTCGCCATAGGATAGGTAATCAAACGATTTTATCGGCCAATAATTATCTTGTTATTTTAATAACCAAATAGATAATTGCCACTAAAAACATAAGCAACGATAGCTTATTAATGAGGTGCATTGACTTTAAAAATGAACCTTCTCCTGTATCTTTTTTGAAGGTTAGGTAACCGAATATTTTTTTTAATACTTCCATTATTTAATAAATTTTTCTAAATCGTTTCCTATGTCTTTTCTATAATATTTTCCTTCAAAGGTGATGGATTCTATTTCTTCATAACTTGCATTTAGGGCTTCTCGCATGGTTGCGCCATAACACGTAGCTGCCAAAACTCTTCCGCCACTGGTAAGTAACGCATCACCTACCATTTTAGTTCCGGCATGAAACAAGGTTTCACTGGCGTCGTTTATGGTAATCACTTTATCTTTATCATAATCCTCTGGATATCCGCCAGATACCGCAAATACCGTTGTGGCGAATGCTGGATTTGCAGCCGCTATACGGTTGGTTAATTGACCATTTTTGGCATCTATAATTAGCTGAGAAAGGGACTCTGCAAGACGTGGAATAACCACTTCTGTTTCAGGATCTCCCATTCTAACGTTATACTCTATTACAAATGGATCGTTATTTACCACAATAAGTCCAAAGAAAACAAAACCACGGTAATTAAGTTTCTGTTTTTTTAAACCCTTAATAGTTGGTTCTACCACATCTCTTATAGTTTTTAGTTTTAGTTCGTCGTCAAAGAAAGGCACTGGACTTACAGCACCCATCCCTCCAGTATTTAAACCCGTATCGCCCTCTCCTATTCGCTTATAATCTTTTGCTTCTGGCAAGAGCACATAATTATCCCCATCTGTAAGCGCAAAAACACTAAACTCTATTCCGTCTAAAAACTCTTCTATGACCACAGTACTGCTTGCTGCGCCAAATTTAGCATCTACCAGCATACTGCTCAACTCGTCTTTTGCTTCCTGCAAATCATTTAGAATTAAAACGCCCTTTCCAGCTGCTAAACCGTCTGCTTTTAACACGTAAGGAGGCTTTAGTGAGGCTAAAAACAAATGGCCTTCTTCTACCGTTTCAGCCGTAAAAGATTGATAGGCTGCTGTTGGAATCCCTTCCTTTGCCATAAACTCTTTTGCAAATGCTTTACTACTTTCTAATTGGCCGGCATGTTTATCGGGAGAAAACACAAATACATCCTTCACCTCGCTATCTGCCTCCATAAAGTCTCGTATCCCGGCATCTATGGCTTCTTCAGAACCTGGTATTAAAACCTCTATCTGTTCTTGCAGGCAAAAAGCCTTTACTTTATCAAAATCCTTGAACGTGAAATCGACGTTACTACTGCAGTTTTGTGTACCACCGTTTCCGGGTGCCACAAATACATTCTCCTTGCCTATTTCTTTGCTCAGTTTTAAAGCTATAGCGTGCTCTCTTGCACCAGATCCTAAGATTAATATTCGCATTGTTTATTAGATGGTTCAAAGATAAATATGGTTACTTTTGAACCTCATTTTTTAGGTTAAATATATAAACAACTTGACCTCTTTTGGTGGAATACGTTTAAGAAATGCACTAAAAATGAAGAACATAAAGAAATAAGCCCTGTTAACGCTTGGCATACTTATAGAACAACGAATAAGAAATAGATACAAATGCTCAATTCAATATTAGGAGGAATTTCAAAATTTTTTGGTAACAAAGCAGATAAAGACGTCAAGGAAATAACGCCTTACGTAGGAAAAATAAACGCTGAGTTTGATAAACTAAAAGACCTATCCAACGACCAACTAAGGGCCAAGACTGCCGAGTTTAAAAGCCGAGTTAACGACTATTTGTCAGAAATAGACTCCGAAGTTGCTGACTTAAGGGCAGAAATAGAAAAGGCAAATATTACTGAAATAGAAAAGAAAGAAACCGCTTACGATCGTATAGATGAGCTTGAAAAAGAACGTGATGAAAAACTAGAAGAAATTCTAGAACAATTGCTTCCGGAGGCGTTTGCTGTGGTTAAAGAAACCGCACGTAGATTTACCGAAATGGATACCTTGGTGGCTACGGCAACCGATATGGATAGAAACCTCGCTGCTCAAAAAGCAAATATTCTTATTTCAGGAAATGAGGTTATTTACCAAACATCATGGGATGCGGCAGGACAAGAAGTTACTTGGAACATGGTGCACTATGACGTACAGCTTATAGGTGGTGTTGCCTTGCACAAAGGAAATGTAGCAGAGATGCAAACAGGAGAAGGTAAAACCTTGGTGTCTACCCTACCCGCATACCTCAATGCCCTGGGACAACGTGGCGTACACATTGTAACCGTGAATGATTATCTAGCACGACGAGATGCTGAATGGAATGCCCCTATTTTTCAGTTTCATGGCCTTTCAGTAGATTGTTTAGATTATTACAGACCACACTCACCTGAGCGTAAAAATGCGTATTTAGCAGATATCACTTACGGAACCAATAATGAGTTTGGTTTTGACTACTTAAGAGATAACATGGCGCATAGCCCTGAGGAGCAAGTGCAGCAAAAACATCACTTTGCGATGATTGATGAGGTAGATTCTGTTTTGATAGATGACGCACGTACTCCTTTAATTATAAGTGGCCCCACACCTAAAGGCGATATCCATGAATTTAATGAGTTAAAACCAAAAATCCAAAAGGTAGTAGATGCGCAAAAACGGTACCTAACCACTGCCCTTGCCGATGCTAAGAAACTTATTGCCGAAGGTAAAACAGGCGAAAAAGATGCTGGATTACTCTTATTTAGATGTCAACGAGGTTTCCCTAAAAACAAGCAGTTGATTAAGTACCTAGGAGAAACAGGCAATAAGATGTTAATGACCAAAGCCGAAAACTACTACTTGCAAGACCAGCAAAAGGAAATGCATATCGTAGACGCGGAATTGTATTTTACCATTGATGAAAAAAACAACCAAATTGAGCTGACGGATAAAGGGATTGACCTAATTACCGATAACAGTGACGATAAAGACTTTTTCGTGCTTCCTGACGTGGGTTCTGCCATTGCTGATTTAGAAAAATCTGAGCATACCGAAGCAGAAAAATTGAAGCAAAAAGATGAGTTGATGCGTAACTTCTCTGTAAAATCTGAGCGTATACACAGCATAAACCAATTGCTTAAAGCATACACCATGTTTGAAATAGATGTAGAATACATTATTCAAGATGGTAAGATTAAAATAGTAGATGAGCAAACAGGCCGTGTAATGGATGGCAGAAGATACTCTGATGGTTTACATCAGGCTATTGAGGCAAAAGAAAATGTAAAAGTAGAGGCTGCGACACAAACCTTTGCAACCATTACCCTTCAGAACTTCTTCCGTATGTACCACAAACTTTCAGGTATGACGGGTACTGCAGAAACAGAAGCAGGCGAGTTATGGGAAATATACAAACTGGATGTAGTGGTAATACCTACCAACAGAGCTATCTCTAGAGCAGATAAAGACGACTTGGTTTACAAGACCGTTCGGGAGAAATTTAATGCCGTAGCAGAAGAGATTATTCGCTTACAAGCCGAAGGAAGACCCGTGTTAGTGGGTACTACTTCTGTAGAAATATCGGAGTTACTGAGTAGAATGCTGAACATGCGTAAGATCAAACACAACGTATTGAATGCCAAACAGCACCAGCGTGAGGCCGATATTGTGGCTGAGGCAGGACAACCCGGGAGTGTAACCTTGGCCACCAACATGGCGGGTCGTGGTACAGACATCAAACTAGGTAAAGGCGTAAAAGAAGTAGGCGGACTTGCCATTATAGGTACAGAGCGTCATGATAGCAGACGGGTAGACAGACAGTTACGAGGTAGAGCCGGGCGTCAAGGTGATCCTGGATCATCTCAATTCTTTGTATCCTTAGAAGATAACTTGATGCGTCTTTTTGGCTCTGACAGAGTCTCTAAAGTAATGGATAGATTTGGCTACGAAGAAGGCGAAGTTATTCAGCATTCCATGATTTCAAAAACCATTGAGCGTTCGCAGAAAAAAGTAGAACAAAATAACTTTGGGGTACGTAAACGACTATTGGAGTATGACGATGTAATGAACAAGCAACGTGTCGTTATTTACACCCGTCGAAAAAATGCGCTGTATGGCGAGCGATTATCTGTGGACATTAACAATGCGATGTATGACTGGGTAGAAGAACATGTTTCTGAATTTAAGGCCGCAGGTGATTTCGAAGGATTTAAGTTTGAATCTATACGTCAATTGGCGTTTGAGCCTAGCCTATCGGCAGCAGACTTTGCCAATGCAAAACAAGATGATCTTGTTCAAAGGGTATTTGATGAATTGCTAGCTGCTTACGACCGTAAGAATAAAGATATTGCCGAGCGTGCCTTAGCCGTATTTAAAAATATACAACGAGACAGAGGAAGTGAAGTGAAAAACATTTTGGTTCCTTTCTCTGATGGAAAGAAAACCATCAATATCTCTGTAAATCTAGAGAAAGCGATTGCGACCCATGGCGCCGAAATAACCAATGCCTTCGAGCGTTTTGTGGCACTCGACAGTATTGATGATCATTGGAAAGAGCATTTAAGAGAGTTAGACGATTTAAAGCAAACTGCCAATAATGCTTCTTACGAACAAAAAGATCCGTTGCTTATTTACAAACTGGAATCATTTAACCTTTTCCAAACGATGATCAACACCTTGAATAGTGAGATTATATCGCTACTGATGAAAGGAAATATAGCTGTGCAAGAGGCAGACTCCATGAAAGAAGCCAAAGAGCAAAAGCGAGAAGACTTAAGCAAAATGAAAACCAGTCGTGCCGCAGAAGCCTTGCTAGCACAAGACGGAAACGCCGCTGTAGATAATGAGCCTAAGCCTGTAGCTGTGCCTATACGCAGTGAGATAAAAGTGGGTAGAAACGACGATTGCCCTTGTGGTAGTGGTAAAAAATATAAGAAATGCCATGGTAAAGAAAGTTAAGTACACCCTACTTGTTTCCCTTAGCTTGTTTGCGTGTATGAGTTACGGACAAGTAGCTATAAAAATAGACGAGACCATTAACGAACAGCTGCGCATAAAAAATGCGAGTATAGATAGTACCAAAATAACAGGTTACCGTATTCAAATAGCATTTTTTACAGATAGGAATCAAGCGAGAATATCAGAGAATAAGTTTACATTAGAATTTGCAGACTATAACGTCAAAACCTACAGCTTGTATCAGCAGCCGTATTGGAAAATACGAGTAGGTGATTATTATCATGAGATAGACGCCCAACAATTACTGGTGGATGTACGCCGTATTTTTCCGGAAGCCATTGTAGTAAAGGACTACATCAGCAGACCGCCGCTTAAGCAGTAGTACGCTATCTTTTGGCTGGTAACGGCTCGAATAAACACACGTGCTGCATAGACTGTTGGGCAGGCTTGCGGCGGCATCGCAATTACATATATTGGTGATTTGTTTATCTATTTTTTGTTATGTAACTATAAATATACCTGACAATTAAAAAAATAAATACAAAAATAAAAATAGTCCAAAGACTAAATATATGCTATGTTGCTTTTCATTAGTGTATCGAAATTGATTTCCAAGTTTTTGTTACTGGATCATATACTGCTTTGTATTTCGTAATCTTATTGTTTAAACAAAAAGTAGTTCGGCACTTTTTAATATCCATACATTAGCATTTTATTTTATTACTTTTTTAATCTACTACAGGTTTGTTTATTTTAGAAAAAAAACGGAGTTCGATCGTTAAACAGGAACTCGCATGTCCCTCAAATTTTGCACTTATTACACTTTGTTTACAAAAGCTTAATATCTATATGTAGGCGTATTCGCACACTCCCAAAGATTTATTAGATTTGCCTTACTTCTGAAAAAGTACTTTATGCAAATCAACATTCCCAATGAATATTCAAGACTAAAGCAAGTAATATTAGGAACAGCAAAGGACTGCGGAGGACCACCGCACTTAGACGATACCTACGACCCAAAAACCAAAGAGTTTTTACGAAAAGGAATGTATCCCTATGAAAAAAATATGGTGGCCGAAATAGAATGTTTTGCCAAAATACTTAAAAAACACCACGTCGAAGTACTACGCCCCAACAATATTAAGCACTTAAACCAGATTTTTACGCGGGATATCTGCTTCGTTATTGAAGACAAATTGGTGATTCCTGAAATACTTCAAGAACGTGAAGATGAAATAGATGGTATCCAAAACTACCTGAATCAATTAACCAAAAAACAAATACTAGACTCGCCACTAGGCGTAAGAATAGAAGGTGGAGACGTAATAGTTCACAACGAATACTTATTTGTAGGCTACGCCAATGAAAAAGACTTTTATGGATACAAAACCGCTCGTACCAATGAGAATGGACTTAACTACCTGAAAGAGAAATTCCCTGCTAAAAAAGTAATTGGCATAGAGCTAAACAAATCTGACTACGAACCCCGAGAGAATGCACTTCACTTGGATTGCTGCTTTCAGCCACTTGGCCTGGGGCACGCCTTAATCTTTGAAGACGGATTTAAAAATCAGTCTTCTTTAGATACCATTAAAGATATTTTTGGCGCCGATAAGCTGATTAAAGTAAATAGAGAAGAAATGTATTCTATGGGATGTAATGTGTTTTCTATAGACAGAGATATTGTGGTAAGCGAGCGTGGTTTTGTGCGTATCAACGAAAAATTAAAAGAGAGAGGGTACACCGTAGAAGAAATACCTTATTACCAGATTTCTAAACTGGAGGGTTTACTGCGATGTTCTACTTTACCTACCCTACGAGAAAATGATTAATACTATTCCTAAAAGTGTGGCTATGGTGAGACCTAAGAGTTTTGCTTTCAATCCACAAACCGCAGAAAATAACGCTTTTCAACACGAATTAGCCCATTTCACTCCAGCTCAAATACAAGATATTGCTGCCCTAGAATTTGATAATATGGTAGCTATGCTCAAGGCAAAAGGCATTAAAGTGATGGTATTTCAGGAACAAGATAGCAATACCCCAGATTCTATTTTTCCCAACAACTGGTTTAGCACGTTTACCCATGAAGTGGTTTTGTACCCTATGTACACCCCCAACAGAAGGCTAGAGCGTAAATCTGCAGTGTACAAAAAAATAGCAAACGACTTACGTAAGCCACTTAATACCCAGCTGCTCAAGGAGGAAAAGAAAGGTGAAATACTAGAAGGCACCGGAAGCTTGGTTTGTGATTATGCTTCTAAAACTGCTTTTGCGGCTATTTCGCCGCGAACCACGCATGAGGCACTCGATCGTTTTGAGCAGGTGTCAGGCTATTCTACCGTGCGGTTTGACGCAATGGGTCCTGATGGTAATTTAATATACCACACCAACGTAATGATGACCATGGGTAACACCTTCGTGATTATTGGGCTGGATACCATAGCAGAAGAGCATAAAACAAGCGTTGCTGGGCAACTAACCTCTTTAGGCAAAGATATTATTGCACTTACCAATGAGCAAGTATATGCTCATTTTGCCGGAAACATGTTACAGTTACAAAACGCTAAAGGAAAACAGTTTTTAGTAATGTCTAGCGAAGCATTCTCTTGCTTAACTAGCGAGCAAAAAGACCTCATCCAAAACAAGCATCAAAATGAAATAATAGCCGTACCCATACACCTTATCGAGAAGATAGGCGGCGGCAGTGCCAGATGTATGATGGCCGAACTTTTTCACGTATAAATTACCCATGAAGGTAGAAACAATACTCACTCCTGCCCTATTTTACCAAGTAGAAAACGTAGAAGAGAAAATAGTAGTTGTTATTGACATACTAAGAGCGACATCCACTATAACCACTATTTTACACAATGGCGCAACGGCCGTTATTCCGGTAAAGGAAGAGACCGAAGCAGAGACCTATAAAGCCAACGGGTTCTTAGTAGGCGGCGAACGCGGCGGCGAAACCATTCCCGGTTTTCACTTTGGAAACTCTCCTTTTCACTACGCACCTGAACTGGTTGCGGGTAACGAAGTAGTGCTCACCACCACCAACGGTACCAAGTGTATCGAAATGGCAAAAATGGCACATCAAGTGGCAATCGGTTCCTTTTTGAACCTAGAAGCGTTAATTAAACATTTAAAAAACAGCCAAAGGGATGTTGTACTTTTTTGTGCCGGCTGGAAAGACAGGATCAATTTAGAAGATAGTCTATTTGCAGGAGCTGTGGCGGCGTCATATCCTGTGCGCGATTGCGATGATGCTACACTAATGGCTAGAGATGCTTTTGAGCTGGCCAAGGACAATATCTTCGAAACCTTACAAAATTCTAATCACTTTAAAAGACTTGCTAGCAAAGGAGTAACCAAAGATATAGCCTATTGCTGCGAAGTGAATGTATTGCACATCGTACCTGTGCTACAAGAAGGTAAGCTAGTTATAGCCTAGCGCCACGTTACTATAATCTTAACACGGAATCTTATCGATTCTGGTCTGGTGTCTACCACCTTCAAAAACCTCATCCAAATACGTTTGGAATACTTCTAAGGCTTCATCTTCGCTTAAAAAACGAGCAGGTAAACAGATTATATTGGCATTGTTGTGTTGCTTAACAAGTGCTGCTACTTCCTTATTCCAAGCTAATCCAGCTCGAATACCTTGGTGTTTATTGGCCGTCATACACACGCCATTGGCACTCCCACAAATCAAAATACCAAATGCTGCCGTCCCTTTTTCTACATCCAGGGCTACAGGATGTACGTAGTCAGGATAGTCTACAGAGGAAGAATCATCTGTACCGTGATTTACAAACGTAAATTGGTCAGCGTATTCTTTGATAATTCTATTTTTTAGATCTGTTCCTGCGTGATCGTTTCCTATGGATACTGTTATTGTTGTCATTCTTCGGTTAATTCTATGGGGGCTGGCGCTACTTTGCGTGCTATGATGATTCCTACTTCATAAAGAATCATAATGGGTATACTTAATATTAATTGACTAGCCACATCTGGAGGTGTAACAATAGCTGCTATTACCAAAATAATTACGAGGGCAACTCGTCTGTATTCTTTCATATTTTGGGCGGTAAGTAGTCCTATTTTTGCTAAGAAATACACTACAATAGGCAACTCAAATAGTATTCCTGCGCCTAAGGTTAGCATGGTTATAAAACTGATCACAGAACTCACTTTAAAGTTGCGTTCTATATCTGGGCTAAGGCTATAGTTGGCTAAAAAATTAACAGAAATAGGTGATAAGATATAATACCCAAAAAGAATTCCGGTAAAGAAAAGCATTGAGGCAAATCCAATGACCAAACCTGAATAACGTTTTTCAGTTGATTTTAACGCAGGTTTTATAAATCGATAAATCTCAAAAAGGATGTACGGAACGGCTATGATTAATCCACCAATGATTGCGATCATAAAATGCTGATAGAACTGTTCTTGAATATCCAGCGCTTGCAACTTAAAATCCATCTCATTAATACAAATCCGATCGTCTTGATAAAGATATTGACTCAACTCACACATTCTCTGGTAGGTCCAGAAATTAGGTTTGGTAGAGCCTAGCAGGATTTTATCAAAGATATATCTTCCGTTAATGAAGGAGAAAATGGAACCTACTACCACGGCAACCACAGATCTCACCAGATGCCAACGCAATGCTTCTAAATGCTCCAAAAAGGACATTTGTGCATCATATTCGTCTACATCTATTTGGTCTAACGCCATTGTTTATTTACATTAACATGCCACCACATACACTAAGCACTTGTCCGCTTACGTATGTAGACATGTCACTTCCAAGGTAAACGCACGCATTGGCCACATCATCTGTAGTTCCTCCGCGTTTCAATGGAATACCATCTGTCCATTTTTTAAGTGCGTCCTCTCCCAATTCTGCTGTCATTTCGGTTTCTATAAAACCAGGAGTTATGACATTACATCTAACGCCCCTACTTCCTAATTCTTTCGCCATCGACTTTGAAAATCCAATAATTCCAGCTTTTGAAGCTGCGTAATTGCTTTGACCGGCATTACCCATCACGCCCACAACGCTACTCATATTTATAATGCTACCGCTTTTCTGACCAAGGAAGGTTCTTAAGCTCGCTTTGGTAAGGTTAAAAACAGACTTTAAGTTTACGTTCATTACCTCATCCCATTGCTCTTCGCTCATTCGCATAAGCAAGTTATCACGTGTAATGCCCGCATTGTTTATTAAGATATCTATCCTTCCAAACTCTGCAACTACTGCGTCTATAAATGTTTGCGCAGATTTAAAATCAGCTGCATCACTTTGAAAACCTTTTACTTTAACGCCATATTTAGAAGATAATTCTTCTTCAAGTGCCTTTGCTTTTTCTACAGAACTGGCAAAGCTAAAAGCGATATTACAACCTTCAGCGGCATACTTCTCAGCTATTCCTCTTCCAATGCCTCTGCTGGCTCCAGTGATAACTGCTGTTTTATTTTCTAGTAACTTCATTTTTTGGATCTTGGTGCAGCAAAGGTATTTCAAGCATTCACATTTCATAGTACGAATAATCCCTATTTCTTGCACATTTCAACAAAACTATTACCGCACATTATCGTTTGACTAATATGGGTTTTTACAGCATCACATCCGAGCAAACGTTACCTATAACGTTAGACGAAGCTTGGGATTTCTTTTCATCACCGCGCAACTTGAGTAAAATAACGCCGAAGGAAATGGGATTTATTATCACCAATACCCCTTCTCCTAAAATGTTTGAAGGTCAGATTATTACGTACAAAGTCAGTCCTGTATTGGGTGTCAAAATAAACTGGATGACAGAAATAACCACGGTAAAAGAAGGAGAATATTTTATAGACGAACAACGCTTCGGACCTTATGCCTTGTGGCATCACAGACACGGTTTTAAAGCAGTACCCGGCGGCGTACAGATGAATGACGAGGTAAATTATAAATTACCTTTTGGCATTCTAGGTGATATTGCACACGCACTTTTTGTAAAAAATAAACTCAAACACATCTTCGCTTACCGGGAAAAAGTACTGGTAGAAATGTTTGGGGCTTTGGAATAAAAAGGAATTCTTATTTTTTGTGAAGCTCAAAGTGAAAAGGTAGGAACTGGCCAGCATCTTGCGCTCGATACACGGTATCTCCTCCATCCCACATCCAAATTTTGATGGGTGCTTTTTGTCTATTTTGTATATCGGAAATAACCTGCAGGCAACCTGCACAAGGAACTAGCATTTGTGGCACTTCATACTTTGTAGATCTAGCATAAACAGCTAATTCCGTTACCTTATTGGCATCCAGTGTTTTTGCACTTTCAAACAGAGCCACTCGCTCAGCACATAATCCACTAGGAAATGATGCATTTTCTTGATTACTACCAAGTATTAACTTACCGTTTTGGTGATATACAGAACAACCTACATAAAACTCAGAATAAGGTGCGTGTGACTGCTTACTTGCTTCTACAGCTTGATTTAAAAACACTTTCTCCTCTTGAGTGAGGTCTTGGTATAAAAACTCTTCTATACGTACTGTTTTTTCCATCTGTTCTAAATTGATACTGCAATATCTAAATATTTAGAGAACTGAGATACGAAAACAGAAAAATAATGTAGGTTTGACGCATTACCACCATGAAAAAAATAGTCGTCTTTGGTGCTGGACTCTCAGCCACCTACCTGATTTCTTACCTCGAGAGTAATGCTGAAAAGTTTTCATGGGAACTTGTGGTGGCCGATATGAATTTAGAATTAGCCAAGTCAAAGTGTAAAAACAATGCCACTACCTGTGTCCAAATCGATATTCACAACGAGGACAAGGTAATTGAATTACTACAAGGAAGTGCACTAGCAGTTAGCATGTTACCTGCAAGTTTACATCTAACCATTGCCCATAATTGCTTGGAAATGGGTATACACTTAGCTACAGCCTCTTATTTATCGGATGAACTAAAAGCACTTTCTGAAGTGGTAGAGCAAAAAGATTTGGTATTTCTGAATGAGTGTGGACTAGACCCAGGAATAGATCACCTTTCTGCCATGAAACTCTTGGATGAGATAAGAGAAAATGGCAATACAATTACCGAGTTTGAGAGCTTTACAGGAGGACTAGTGGCACCTGAGTGCGAGGACAACCCGTGGAAATACAAATTCACATGGAACCCCCGAAACGTGATTTTGGCGGGTAGCGGTGGATCGGTAAAGTTTATACATAATGGTCAGTATAAGTTTATACCTTATCACCGTGTCTTTAGGCGGACCGAACTGGTAGAAATAGAAGGTTATGGCAAGTTTGAAGGTTATGCCAACAGAGATAGTTTGAAATACAGGGGTACCTATGGATTAAGTGATGTAAAAACGATGTACCGTGGCACTTTTAGAAGACCTGGATTTTCGAAGGCATGGAACTGTTTTGTGCAAATAGGCGCTACAGATGATTCGTATATTCTACCCTATTCCGCCAATATGAACCACCGCGAATTTATCAATACTTTTTTAGCCTATCACCCTACAGACAGTATCGAATTAAAATTTAAATCTTACTTGGGAATTGATCAAGATGATATCTATGTTTGGGAAAAAATAGAGAGTACAGGTGTATTTTCTGAAGAAAAAATAGGGTTAGAAAACGATGCTACTCCTGCACAAATACTTGAACATATTTTGAAAAAGAAGTGGAGTATGAAAGATACCGATCGAGATATGATTGTGATGTGGCATAAAGTAAGCTACGAAAAAAATCAGCAAACCATGTGTGCTGAAAGCAGCCTCGTTATAGAAGGAGAAGACCGCATGCACACCGCCATGGCACAAACCGTCGGATTACCACTGGCTATAGCGTGTAAACTAATCCTTGAAAATAAAATTGCTGCTAAAGGTTGTATTCTACCCACTACCAAGGATGTATATATCCCTATTTTAAAGGAGCTAGAGGAATTTGGTATTATCTTTAAAGAAATGCACTACTAGCGAAGTGGTATTTCTTTTTGAGTGAAGGTATAAAAACTAAAAATACCTAAGCCTTGATCTACATTACTGTATTGTCCGAAACCATTAGCCAGCGGCCCACCATAAATATGGGTATTCTCCAATATACTTTTATAATACGAAAACATATTTTCTGATATACAACTGAGCCGAAGCACTATACGTTGAGGTTTAAAAGAATTGACGGTAAATTGGTCTTTGGGAATCACTAATTCAAACCCCTTCTTTTGCCCCTCGAATAAAGCATCATCAAAAAGGGAATAGCTATTATCCAAAATAACTGTACGTAAGGTGGACAGAAAAACCTTATCACTTGAGGTAAAATCAGTAGGAATTTGAGTATCTAACGAATCGTTTTCAACTAATTGCTTGCCTTGTGACGATAATTGCAATAAATATTTATGGGATCCAGGAGGGTCTTTTAGGCTAAATTTTAACCTATATGACACACTCTGCTCAATAATAGTATCCATTTCAACAACTAGGCTATTCGCAGGCACAAGATCCTTCGCTTTTACCGCAGGGAAATCACCAAAGACTACCTGCAACTCATACTCACTATTTACTTTTGCGATATAGGGCAATGAAAATCTACCACTATCTAATATCGCAGCATCGCTATACAATAATATGCCGTTTCTTTTAAGCACGATATTCATACTTCCAGACAATGAATTGAGTGAGGGTACAGAGAGTAGACCCACGGATTGGCTAAGCTTACCTTGTATCAGACTGTCCTTTGCTATGATACAATTAAGAACCAGTTTTTTCTCAAACTGCGTTTTGTCAAGGCTCAATTCTTTTTCACAGCTGGCCAGTGTAAGAGCTAAAAATAGGTAACCAATTATTTTCACAGCGAGAGCGTATACTTAAACATGGGCATAACAGGCAAATATGATCTAGACTTCAAACTGGGCTCGTCATTTTTATTAACACCCAAATACACCATAAATGGATTATGCTGATTATAGATATTATAAATACCCAGAATTAGCGTAGACCTGAATCTAGCATAGGATTTGGTATGCACATACGATATATCCACATGATGAGTGCTTGGTAGTCTGAAATTATTAATTTTCTCAAACTCTTCTATAATTACCTGCTCACCGTTAACCAATGCCATATAACGACTACTTGGAATTGTAATGGGATTACCACTTGCATAAGAGAATGAAACGATCAGTTTGTCCTTTGCATTTAACTTATGTTCAGCCAAAATATTAACCTCATTAGGCCTGTCATACCTTGAAAAATAAGCCAGATTATCATTAATTCCCGCAACGGTAAGTAAACTCCTACAATACGTATATGCAGCATAAATGCTATAATCTGATTTACTATATTTAGAAGCTAACTCAAGTCCATAGGCTCTACCTATACCACTTACTAAATTCTTGGTAAGATCGCCTTCTCCTTTTAAAGGACCTCCGTTAGCAAACTCAAGCATATTGGTATAGTACTTGTTAAACACTCCGGCAGACGATTCAAAAGAGGTTTTTTTAAGGACGTATTTACTACTTAATTGAGTCACATTCATTGGTTTAAATTGAGCAGATATGGGTAGCCAAATATCGATCGGCAAACCCAGATTATTATTAGGAGCTTGATGAATAAACTGATTGACCACCGAAAAACCAAATTTAAGTTGATTATATCTATTTATATTTTGCGTAAGAATAAACTTAGGTTGTAACCTAATATAGTTAAAGGTATCGCTATTAAAATACCGTATGCCCATACCATAAACCACGTTACCGCCTTTAAAATAGGTTTTGTTCTCCGCAAAAACCATGGATTCAGTGGCTGTAACACCCTGAGTAGTTAATAGAGTATCGAACGAGCTGATTAAGTTCTTCGTATTATAATTCTGTTTAAACGGCTCAAAAGTGTAGCGTATAAATCCTGTTCCCACTTGCAGCATATTATTTTTGTTCAAAATAATATCAGCATCCATGGTTATTCTGTTGTCTGACAGACCATTGCTATAGCTCAATTCGTTTACCAGTTCCAATTCTTTTTGGTAGAGTGAATATCGATCTAAGAAATTGAGATTGTAAGTACTTCTGGATACCTCTAGATTTGTTTGTATTCTGCTGTTAGCCATATAATGCCACTGGAAACCGACTAAATTATTACGCCAGCCTAGCCCACTTTTCGTTTGTTCATCCGTTTGTTTTTCATTATCAACTAAAAACCTTGTTTCAAAATTTAATTGATCTCCTCCATTATAGGACATTAAGCTAAATTGGTTTTTGTAATTCGGTTGAAAATGAATTTTACCAAAAATATCAAAACACCATAACCTGTTGGTACTCTTCAGATCACTGTTTCTATCTACCAATCGCTGAATCGGTAGGCTCAAGAGATCAAAATACGTTCTTCGCGCAGTAAGCGCATAGCTTAATTTATCTTTTAAAATAGGGCCATTGATACTAAACCCGCTGGATAAGATGCCTATATCTGCCTCCGCACTTGTTTTTTGTTTATTCCCATTGTTTAATCCCACATCAATAACACTGCTTAATCTATTGCTGTACTTCAATGGCAATCCATCTTTATGCACTTTGATGTTATTGATACTACTAGAATTGAGTACTGAAAACAAGCCCAAAAGATGAAACGTCTTATACACAGGAACCCCATCTATAAGCGTACTGCTTTGATCTGGACCGCCTCCGCGTACTATTAATCCTCTGTTACCAAAAGAAACATTACTAACGCCAGGGAGAAGTTTTATATTATTAAATGCATCGGTCTCTCCTCCTACCGTCGGCACTATTTTTTGTGATGGGCTAAGTTCGTCGAAGCTTTTGAAGGGAAGTTTTATACTATCGAGTTGATTTACTTCTATCTCGTTAAGTGCGACTATAGGTGTCAGTTTAATATAGATAAACTTGTTCTCTGACGGCTTAATAACCACTTTGATAAGCTGAAAAAGAGGGTGATAAGCGATTATCTCGAGCTCATCTTGTGTTGTATAGATGCTAAATAATCCATTTTTGTCGCTTTCCAATGGTAGCCTTTGTGAGGTGTATGTAATACTTACTCCAGATAGACGCTCGCTTGATGTAGCATGGACTAAAGATCCTAGAACATAGAACTTAGGCCGTTGCACCAATGTAATTCCTATTGCATTACTGTAAGCATAATCAATATCACATTTTTCGCGCACTTCATCGAGAACAGCTCTAAGCGTGGTGTTTTGTACTTTAATTTGAAATTTAGATTTTTCTATTACATCATTTTTATAATTAAACGACACATTGGTTTGATTGGTAAGCAGATCTAGACATTTAGAGAGGTTGCCTTTACACTCCAATGCACTAATTGGGGCATCGAGATTTGATTGCGCTTCGGCATGAACCGCACCTAAAAAAAATAGAGCTATGTAACAAAGAATTCGCAACCACCGCAAAGTAATTGCAATTGGTTATTTCACCACAATAGTATTTCCTATTAATGCGAAATTTTTACCAGAAACTTGATTAAGAATGGATAGACATGCGGCTAAATCATCTTTAGGAAGATTTAACGTATAACGTTCTTTCAATAATCTTGAACTAATGTTAAACTGAACGTTGTATGAAAGTTTTATTTGCCCAAGAACGTAAGAAAGCGGTGCGTCCTGACACGAGATCATATCTAACCACACAACAGGCGCTTTAAATGAAGAGATTGCTAAAACGTCATCTGAAAGGATAAGACGCTGACCGGGTTTTAAGATCTTTACTTCATCTTTAAAGCTAAAACCAATAGAGCCTTCGTATAATTCGATAAGTGTAAAATTTGATTTTGAATCTGTAAAAACGTTAAACTCGGTACCGTATACTTCTATATCTCCATTGCATGTGTGCACTACAAAATTATTTTCACCCTTGGTAACCTTAAACTTTGCTTCACCATCAAGGCTTAGTTCACGATGATTCTTGTTAAATTTTTCAGAAAAAATATGAGAGTTCGAGTTTAATATAATGGTAGACCCATCGGTTAATACTTCTTGGGTTACTACTTTACCAGATGTAAGAGAAATATCTGTAGAACCAAAAAACCACATTCCAAAGGTTAGCACTGCGAGTAATAAAATGCTTGCAGCCACCTTAATCCAGCTAATTCTAAATGCCTTTTGAGGTTGTGTAATTTTGTTTTGAAACGCATTCCAAGAATTATCTACCTCACTTGTTTCATAGGTAACTTGACCGGTCAGTGTATAGAGTTCTCGGTATTCCTCATAGAGATGATTCATTTCCTTATCTACTTCGAGCTCTTTTTCAAAAGCACGCGCTTTTTCATCAGACATATTGCCAATGAGATAGTTAAGGATGATATCTTCTCTTGTATTATTCATTATAGCTGAGCAGCTACTGTTGTTTTAAGGTATGTTAATGTTTGTTTATTGTAGTCGCTCTCTTTTACCCAAAGGTTAATTTCTTTGGTTTCTTCTTCGGTGCATTTTCCAAATAAGAACTTTAGTAAGATGTTAGATTCCCAAATCATAAATTTTCTATTAGTTATTAGGTAGTACACTATTTTCATTCTACACCCTTACTTTAGTTTTAAATTTTCTCTGCATATTTTTAAGGCCTTTGTAATTTGGGCTTCGACAGTCTTGGTAGAAATATCCAAAAGTGCAGCTATTTGACTATACGTTAGTTCATCAATCCTACTCATGGCAAAGATTTGTCGACATTTAGGAGGCAACTTATTCATAATATAAGCTAATTTTAACGCTTGTTCTTTTTCAAGCATTACACCATCTGCGGTAAAAGAACTTTTGGCTTCATCTGGGAAAACAGAGAGTGTTTCTATTTTTTTTTGCCTGTTAAAATTAAAGCAACGATTCTTTACCGCTGTAAAAAGATAAGATTTGAGACTCTCGTCGATTTGAAGTTCATCTCGCTTATGCCATATTGTGACAAATACGTCGTTTACAATTTCAACAGCATCTGAAGAACTATGGGTGAGGTAGGTCGCAAAATGAACCAGCGAAGGCTGATGCTTTTTATAAAAAACCTCAAAATAATTTGTATTCTGCTCCAATTTTGTGTTGAACTGAGGTTCAAAACAACATCTTTTTTTAATAAAAACTCATCGGTTGATGCATATTCTTATCAAAAGTCATTTTTGCATGTAATAATGATAAAATACATTCACTAAAAATGATCTAAATAATTATTAGGAATACATTTCATAAATTTTAACTTTGCACTCCTTTAAAAAAGGACTTATTACAACAATGGTCAGATGGCCGAGTGGCTAGGCACAGCTCTGCAAAAGCTGCTACACCGGTTCGAATCCGGTTCTGACCTCCCAAATTAAAAACCTAATCCTTAGCGGATTAGGTTTTTTTGTTTCTTTATATCAAAAATCGTTGTTACTTTTAGTTTACCAAATCACAATAATTATGAAGAAATACATACTCCTCTCCGCTTATCTTATTATTCAGCTAGCTACTTTTGCGCAATTTCAGGTAATTCCTGTCAATATTACTGACAACCTAACCAAGCCATCAATTACTTTTGATAATCTGAAAAGCAAAAGTTCTGCGCAACCTAAATCATGTGATGAGGATACGCTTGAATATGCCAGATACAAAGCGTCATCCTTTCAAGCTATTTCTATTTCTGATGGATTTGCACTGGGTCAGTATTACGATGCTCCAGACAGCGTAGAAATAACTGGAGCCACTTTCTATGGTTGGGTTATATCAACTAGTAATGACAAAGTAGATATAACAGTTCGCATATATGAAGTAGGAACAGACTCACTTCCTACAGGAAGTGCTGTCAGAACTAAAACCATACAGGTTGATACTACTTTTGGTGGAGGAGTACTTACCGTTCTCAGAAAAAGTCTAACTTTTGATACCGCATTTATAACCGACAGGCCTTATTTGCTAACTATTTCGTCTACCAATTCTATACGAACGGGAATCGTTTGCAACGGTTTTGCCGCGGGAGACGGTTCAGGTGAGAATCTGATGTGCGGTACCGTTTCTAATATTTGGTACCGAGGTCTTAACTTGAACATTTCTGGCACCTCGCTGGATTGTGACTTATTGTTAGAACCACATGTAAAATATGAAACGTATGCTGACTTTAGTCTCGCCAATTGTTACAACTACCAAGACTCCTTGGCACCTAACAATGTAAGTTCTCCATTTTTAAAACATAGAATGTATAATCGATATATGAGTTATGGTCTTGGACAGTATTCGTATTATTGGTATTACGGTGCTGGAACCAGCTCACTTTATGGGGAAAATGCTAAACAGAAATTAGCTTACCCTAGCAATAGAAATGTAATGCTTATTACTACGATGTATGGATATAGAAATGGTGCAAACTGTAAAGACACTGCTTACCAGCAAATAGATTACAAACCAAGCACGCTTACCTATTTTGTCGATACGCCTGTATGTGCCGGGAATAGTACTACTATACTAGCGAGTTCTGACGCTCAGGTTTATTGGTACGAAAACTCGTCTTCTTTACCTATAGATTCCGGAAAACAGTTTACTACACCCATACTAACAGGCAATACTAATTATAAAATCCAAGCCAGGAACAAATCGTGCTCAAGTAGCGTAAAACAGATTCTTGTTGCGGTAGCAGAACAGCCTTCTACACCCATAACAATCAATGATAGTATTTGCCTAAATGCTAAGGCAAACCTTTCAGCTTCTGCAGATTACGGACAAATTATTTGGTGGACCGATTCTGTGGGTGGAACCGCTGTGGACACAGGTGAAGTGTATATTACTGATGTACTTCAATATTCTAAACAATACTATGCTGAAGCCAATAATCGTGGTTGTATTAGCAGCAAAAGAGCAATAACCTTTGCCAATGTAAATGCGAATAATGCCCCGGCTGACCCCATAACAAATGAAGACAGCACCATATGTATACATGATGGAACAACAGAATTGACGGCAACTACGATTAGTTCATCTAACATACTGTGGTACTCGGTAGCTTCTGGAGGAACACCTTTACACAATGGAAGCGCGTATAGTTTCACACCTACTAAAACTGGCGCTACTATTTTTTATGTAGAAGCCTACGACGGACAGTGTGCCAGTACTCGGGTACAGAAAAGAGTGCTCGTGTGGAATTTTCCTAGTGTCACCATTCAAGATAAAGATACGCTTTGTATTGGCGACACTTTGAACGTTATTTATTCTAATTTCAGTGGCTCTATACGATGGTTTGATCAAGCTAATGGTGGCGTCACTCTTTATGATAATGATACGGTAAAATTATTCAATCTTTCAGGTAATCGCATCTTTTACTTAGAACCATATAGCCTTGTATGCAGAGACACCTTACGCCATCCACTAAATATCAGTGAATTAAGCCCTGGAATACTAAGTAACATTAAAGGAGCTTCTATTTGCTCCAATGAAACTGCTACTTTATCAGCTGCCACCACGGACGGATCTGTTATATGGATGTCGCAGCCAAATTTGAGCACGATTGTATCCACAGGGAATAGTTACACAACAGGTTCACTAACTTCTAACTCAGAATATTTTGTAGCAAGTAAAAACTACCAATGTTTAAGTGAAATTAACTCCGTGATGGTAGCGGTTAAACCATTACCTAGCTCTTCCTATAATTATCAAGTTAATACCATTGGAAATTTTTCATTCACAGCAGACAACGCAGGACTCATTTATGCATGGGATCTTGGAGATGGAACGACCAAGAATACAAGAAGTGTAACCCATCAATACACTAAAAACGGTAATTTTGATGTGGTACTAACAACCACTGGAACCAATGGATGTTTAGCTCAAACCACTAAAAGTATCAAGGTTGCGGGGCTTACCAATGCTATCGATGATAAAGATTTAATAAATACCATTATTTGGCCAAACCCAAGTAATGACATTATACACGTAAGTAGTAATTTAAACAACGGTCAACTGAATGTTATGGATGCCTTTGGCAAGATTATAGAGAGTAAAGCATTAATCAATGGTAAGGCAGATATAGATGTCAAAAAAGCTAACCTTAAAGCAGGTATATATTACCTTAAACTTAGTACCGACATCGAAACTCAATTCCATAAGATAGTTGTAGAATAGCTAACGCTTTTAACAATAACAAAAAAAGGGTTCTGAATATTCAGAACCCTTTTTTTATGCTTAAATAGCTTTTTTTTATTGATCTGTTTCTCGTGTAACCGAAAAGACACCTAGAGTTACAGGTACAGATTGACCGGTTTTAAGATTTTTTACAGTACCACTAAAAGTACCTTTTATTTTTCCACCTACAGGTCCATATTCTGTAATATCTACTGTAAAAATAGAACCAGCAGCACCAAATTCTTCACGGTAAACCGTATTCAGTTCACCTCTTCCGCAAGCAAACTCTAGATTACCGCCTGTTACAGTAAATGTTCCTGCCTTAGTTCCTGTAAATTTAATATCAAAATTAGCTGGACCATTTTTAGAATCAGTGCCATCTACAGATATCGTTGTTTTACTTGTTGACACAGAATATCCGCCTTTAGCTCCTTCTTTAGAAGTGACCAATTTATACAGTTTTATGCCTATGTTAATTTGATTGTCTGTTACCACATTTCCAGAAGTATCACCGGTAGTTGTCGTATCTTTCGGTACAGGCGTAGCTACGGGTTTGTCAGAGCACCCTGTCGAAATACTTCCTATATAAACGGTAGAAAGTACGATTAAAATTAAACTGATTTTTTTCATGATGTAAATTATTTGTTGTGCAATTATACAAATCATTTTAATAAAAGAGGTTAGTGACTCATATCTCAGTTATCACTCAAATGATGGGCGTGCCATCCTTTAGAGATAACTCAGCATTAAGAGATAGCAATTTGCCATGCGAGCTTCCTTTGTAAGTCATAGAATCTCCTTCTACTTCCAAATAAGTAGCCTCTGGCAAGCAAATTACTTTTGAATTTTGATTGGCCACTAAATACTCCTGTAGGCGCTGTTTTCTGGTCTCCCCTCCGTGATTATCTAAAACAGCCTCGGTATAATGGGGATTTAATTGAAAAGGAATAAGATGAAGTGAATTAAAAGAAGTGGGTTGTACTATAGGCATATCGTTAGTCGTGCAAATAGTAGGACCAGCAATGTTAGAACCTGCGCTCCAACCTACATAAGGTATTCCTGCGGTAACTGCCTCTTGAATAGCGTTTAGAATATCTAAATCTTGTAATGATTTTAATAAGTGGAAAGTATTGCCACCTCCTACAAAAATCGCAGTGGCGTAAGATATAGCTTCTCTTTTGTCTTCGAAATCATTCAGATTACGCACTTGAATACCCACAGCGCTCAATGCTTCATTAACCTTGTCGGTATATTCTTGGTATGAAAATCCCACCGCTGCAAAAGGAACAAAGAGTACGTTTTCGTTGTGCCCATTAACAAAATATGCAATGATGCTTTTGCACCATTGCATATAATTTTCTTGATAATTAGTAGAGTTACTAAGTAACAGAAGTTTACTCAAATCTTTTGTTACTTAGAAATCTCCAAAAGTTCTACTTCAAACACTAATGTAGCATTTGCTGGTATAGGGCCTGTAGCTCTTGAACCGTATGCTAAATCACTTGGTATTACTAGTTCCCACTTAGAGCCTACCGGCATCATTAACAATGCTTCTGTCCATCCTGGAATAACTTGATCTGTTTTAAACTTAGCAGGTTCACCTCTATCAATTGAACTGTCAAATACTGTTCCGTCAATCAATTTACCTGTGTAATGCACACTTACTTCTTGACCAGCTTTTGGTATTTCTCCAGTGCCTTCAGTTAATATTTTGTATTGAAGGCCACTTTCAGTTACCTTAACATCTGCTTTTGCCTTATTTGCGTTACAAAATGAATCAGAAGCTGCTTTTTCAACCGCACCTTTAGCTTCATCTAGTTTACCAAAGAAAGAACGCATAAATGTCCCAGCTACCTCTTCACTAATCTCTACCTCTTTTCCCTCAAACACTCTTTGCATTCCAGTTAGAAATGATTTAAAATCAATTTCTGATAGTCCTGCTTTGGTTTTTAACCCTTCCGCATAATCTGCTCCTAAAAGATAACTTACTGAATCTAATTCAGTGGCTAGTTCTGTTTCTTTAGAAGTATCAACGCTCATTCCCGATTTGCTACAAGCACTAATCATTAGTGCTACACCAGCTAGTATTACGATTTTTTTCATGTATATATTTGTTAAAATTCTTTGTTCTACGATAAATTAAATAGTCTCTAATGTTAGACCTTCATACAATGCCTCTCTTCTTTCTTTCAATTCAGAATCTTCACGATAAGAATCATAATCGGTAGGTTTATCTATTACGCCGTGTGGCCCAATTTCTAATACTCTATCAGCAATGCTTTGAATGAAATGATGATCATGAGAGGTAAAAAGTACTGTTCCTTTATAATCCTTCAAACTGTTATTAAATGCTGTAATAGATTCTAAGTCTAGGTGATTCAAAGGCTCATCAAGTAAAAGCATATTGGGATTGGCGAGCATTAAGCGCGAAATCATGCACCTTACTTTTTCCCCACCACTCAATACGTTACATTGTTTTAATGCCTCATCTCCACTAAATAACATTTTACCTAAGAAACCTCTTATGAATGTTTCATCTTTCTCGTCAGAATACTGACGTAACCAATCTACTAAACTAAGTGATGACGTAAAGTACTCATCATTATGATTTGGGAGATATGCATTATTAATGGTAATGCCCCACTCTACAGATCCGCTATCTGGTTCTATCTCACCGTTTAAAACTTGATAAAATTTAGAGGTGATAATGCTATGTTTTGAATATAAAAATACTTTATCTCCTTTGTTTACACTAAAGGAAACATTGTTGAAGTAAGGAGCTAAGGATAGATTACTCACATTCAGAATTTGATCTCCGGCCTCTCTTTCTTGCACAAAGATAATCGCTGGATACTTTCTGCTGGACGGTTTGATTTCGTCCAAGTTTAAGTTCTCCAACATTTTTTTACGCGATGTTGCTTGTTTAGATTTTTTAACGTTAGCACTAAAACGAGCAATGAATTCTTGAAGCTCTTTCTTACGCTCTTCCGATTTTTTATTTTGGTTCTGTTGTTGTCTCAGCGCTAATTGTGAACTTTCGTACCAGAAAGTATAGTTACCCCCAAATTGGTTAATTTTATTAAAATCTATGTCAACTACTTGCGTACAAACAGAGTCTAAGAAATGCCTATCGTGTGAAACAACTATAACCAAGTTAGGGAAGTTTACGATAAAGTTTTCTAACCAAGACACGGTTTCAATGTCCAAGTCGTTGGTAGGCTCATCCATTACTAAGATATCAGGATTACCAAAAAGAGCTTGAGCAATCAGCACACGTACCTTTTCATTGTTACTCAAATCTTTCATCAGCATTTGGTGCTTTTCTTGCACAATACCAAGACCCCCTAATAACTCTCCTGCTTCACTTTCGGCCATCCAGCCATTCATTTCTGCAAATTTTTCCTCCAGATCTGCCGCTTTAATGCCGTCCTCTTCATTGAAATCTGGCTTCATGTACAATTCATCTTTTTCAAGCATGATGGCATACATTTCTTTATGCCCTTGTAAAACAGCATTCAACACAGGAACATTATCAAAAGCAAAGTGATCTTGACTAAGAACCGCCATACGCTTTCCTTTCTCAATAGAAACATGGCCATTTGTACTTTCCATTTCACCAGTAAGTACTTTTAAGAAAGTAGATTTACCAGCACCATTTGCCCCAATAATGCCGTAGCAATTATTAGTGGTAAACTTTAAATTTACTTCTTCAAATAGAATTCTTTTTCCGAAACGGATAGATAAATCGTTAACTGTAATCATGTATTGCTAAAAGGGTGCAATATTAGGGCTTTAAATCGGGAATATATACATGTTTAGGGCAGATTACATTGAAGTTCTTCTTCCAATCCATACTCAAAGCCCTAATCACTTAAGACTGAGGTGTGACTATTCAAATTTAAAGTGATTTGTGTACGGGAAAGCCGTTTAAGAAAGCCAAATAATTGGTCATTTTTAGCATCACCGAAATAAAAATCATTATTTAAATATTTTTTAGCTTATGTTTGTGTTAATACAAAAGGAACAAAAATGGCTTTCGTTTATATTTCTATTAGCTTTTGCCATGGCAGTAACCTGTAATTTCAACTTATTTTTTAATTAAACACAATGAACATTTTCGTAGCAAGTTTGCCATTTAGTGCAGACGACCAAGACCTTAGAGAAATTTTTGAACCATTTGGTGAAGTAACTTCTGCTAAAGTAATTTTTGACCGTGACAGAAACAGATCTAAAGGATTTGGCTTTGTAGAGATGGCTGACAAAGCAGCTGCTCAAAACGCTATCAGTGAGCTTAACGATTCTACTTACGAGGGAAGACCTTTAGTAGTAAAAGAAGCAGAAGATAGACCACAACGTACCGAAAGAAGATACTAAGAATATATTTTTTAAGAAATTCTTTAATGAAGATGCCCATCCCACTTTTGTGGTGATGGGCTTTTTTTTTGGAGAATCGTCAAACCCTTCATAGCTTAAGTTATTCACTAAATATCGTTGACGGCATTCAATTTTTAAGGATAATGCTAACCTTGTAACATGCTAGCATATTCCGATACCAAAATACAAGAGGTCGTA
>JAFMCI010000097.1 GCA_017857855.1 Bacteroidia bacterium
TTTTCAGACGGGATATGCTTTAAGACGGATTCCTTGAGTAAAGGTGTTTATATTGTAAGAATATCGTTTGAGAATAAGGTTATTGTAAAAAAAGTAATCAAGGAATGATCTCGTTGGTTACAATTAGGAGTCTTCGTACTCTATAAATCCTTGGTTAACCCTTGTACTACTTTGTAGCCATTAAAAAACTCTTTTGCAACTATTCTGATAAATGAATAAGCGGGTACTGCCACTATCATCCCCATTAGCCCGGCTAGAGATCCTGCAGTAAGAATAACAATAAATATTTCCAATGGGTGTGCTTTTACACTTTTTGAAAATATAAGAGGTTGTAATATAAAATTATCTAAGAATTGAGCAACGGAAAAAGGTATTAGAGCCTTCAGTACAAAAGGAGTTAGCGCTAAGTCTGGATGTGCTTCTAACTGTCCAGTGGCGGCTAGACTGATGCCAATAAGTCCTCCGAGTATAGGTCCAACGTAGGGTACAATGTTGAATATTCCTGCTAAGAAACCAATGAGTAAGGCATTTTTAACTCCCAGTGTCATTAGACCCACGGTTATGATAACCATGATAATGCTATTTTGGATGACTACTCCTAAGAAGTATCGAGTGAGCAGATCTTTAGTCTCATTTAATATCGTTTTTATCTTTTCTAAGTACTTGTCAGGAGTAATACTTTCTACAACATTATCTACAATATTGCCATCTTTGATTAAGAAAAAGCTTATAAAAAGTATGGAGAAGGCCGCAATAAGCGATTCTGAAATCCCATTTAGGATGCTTTTAACGTAGTTCCCTATATCTCCCATACTAAAAATCTTGTTTACCTCTTTGTTGAGGATATTTTGCAACTCTGACTCATCAATGTTGGCTTTTTTCATCCATTCGGATGCCGATTCTATTGTAGGTTGTATCCTGCTTACTACGGTATTGGCGTCTATCTCTGAAATGATATGCGCTTGCTCAATAACGGTGGGAACTATCAGCTTAAATAGCCCAATTATTATAAACACGAAGGTTATAAGTACCGTTGCAGATTTTAACCAATTGGGCATCTCCCATTCTTTGAGTTTGACTTTGCCGAGTAATCGCATCAAAGGTCTAGCAATGAAAGCGATTATTGCAGCTGCGAAAAAATAATATATGATAAAGCGGACATTCCAAAGTAGATAGCCTAAGATAAAGGTCCCAAAGATCCCAAGCGCAAGGCGTATATTCTTATTTTGCAGCATTTTTATCTGAGCAAATCTCGGTTAAAACTCTGTTAGTTGATTTTGGGTGTAAAAAAGCAATTATTTTATGGTCGGCCCCATCTTTACCTTCTTGATGAATCGCTTCAAAACCTTCTGATTTTAATCGAGTAAGTTCTGACTGCACATTTTCTACCGCAAAAGCAATATGATGAACACCTTCACCTTTGTTCTCTATAAATTTATGAATTGCACTGCTTTCACAGGTAGCTTGTAATAATTCTATTTTCACTTCGCCTACCTGAAAAAAAGAGGTTATTACACCTTCGCTAGGAACGGCTTCAATCTTGTAGTGCTCGGTGTTTAGCAATTTGGCAAAAAGTTTATTGCTTTCTTCAATATCTTTTACTGCTATTCCGATGTGCTCGATTTTTTGCATTGGTACAAGTTTAGGTAATAGTTCTAATTTTTATTCAAAATTATAACGATTACGTTAATCTATAAGGACCATTCTAACTCAAGTGAGTAAAATGATCTCTGATAATATTAAATAGATTTGTGATGCTGGCTAAATTATTCCTACCTCTTTCATACATTCTGTCATGGTCATCAGGGTGCGCTCAATATCGGCATCTAGGCCAATTGAGAAGCGTATTAATCCATCGCTTAAGCCCATTTCTTTTTGCTCGTTTTCGGGAATTTCTGATGATGTAGAACTACCCGGAGCGCTAAATAATGTTTTATAAAACCCTAAACTAACTGCTAAATATCCAAGATTTCGATGTTGCATCAATTCCATTAATTCATTTGCTTTTTCAAGACTTCCGGCGTCGAGGGTAAGCATTCCGCCATATCCATATTCTGCATTCATCATATCTTTAAAAATGTCGTGTGACGGGTGCGATGGCAATCCAGGGTATACTGTTTTTAGTCTCATTAATTCGAAACGTTCGGCTAAGAATAGTGCATTTTTACTATGTTGCTGCACCCGGATATGCAGTGTTCTTAGGTTTTTTAGAATAGAAGCAGATCTAAAACTATCCATTGTAGAGCCCAGAAGCATGCAAGCACCACTGTTAACGTCACGAAGTTGATTAATAAACTCTTGCGTACCACAAACTACGCCCCCAACGGTATCACTTGAGCCATTAATAAATTTAGTAAGACTGTGTATAATTACATCAGCGCCTAATTTATAAGGAGAAATAGAAAGTGGAGAGAAGGTGTTGTCTACTACTAATTTAAGATTGTATTTTTTAGCAATTATCGATAAAGCTTTTATATCCGCTACTTCAAGCAATGGATTACTGACACTTTCACAATAAATGATTTTAGTGTTTGGCGTTATTGCTGCTTCTACCGCTGCAAGATTTATAATATCAACGAAAGAAGATTCAATTCCGAAACTGGGGGTAAAATTTTTAAGAAACGCATAAGTTCCACCATATATGGTTCTGCTACAAACGACGTGATCATTCGCTTTGCATAATTCAAGTATTACAGCGGTTATTGCGCCCATACCAGATGCCGTTACATTAGCAGTTTCTGTTCCTTCCATGGCGGCAAGCGCTTGTCCTAAGTACAGATTTGAAGGAGATGAGTGTCTTGAATAGAGATAACAACCATCTGCGTTTCCTTCAAACGTATCAAACATCGTTTTAGCGGATAAAAAAGTGTATGTAGACGAGTCGGATATAGAAGGATTTACTCCTCCAAATTCTCCGAAATATTGTAAATCTTGTATGTGATTAGCTGGTTTAAATTCCATCCTACAAGTTTAAGCAATTGTTTACTCCTAGCTAATTGTAAAGACTTAGTGTGATAATTAAGAACCTTTCTAATAAGTTTAAATAAGATTATTTTATAAATCACCAAGTCGCTATACGTTTGTAAACTGTACCATACCTTGTTTTAATATGTAAATATAAAATTTGATTCACATTGTCGGTTAATTCTAAGCTTACCTCCCTCATCGGTTGTTCTGAGTGCTCGAGTAGCAGTTTGCCTGACGCGTCGAAAACACATATAGATAATATAAGATCTTCTGCTGAGCGAATGGTAAGCTTACCGTTG
>JAFMCI010000098.1 GCA_017857855.1 Bacteroidia bacterium
GCTATGGTTGATGTTGATAAACAACACAAGCCTATCGACATAATCAGCATTGCAGAACATATTGAAAACACATATCGAAATGTTGACATGGAATATCTGGGTAACATTTTTGAAAAGGGTGTTGGTATAGCTGGCAGCTTTGATAACTACGTGAATATTATCCGTGAAACTTCTCGGAAAAACAAAGGTAAGCAGATTGCGTGGAATTTACAGAAACAGCTTGAAGAGAACTTCAATGACTACGATCCAATACAAGCAGCCATTCAAGAGCTAATGAAAGTTGATTCAAACAAACAGAGCTATGACAAGACTATCAAGGAGTGCCTAGAAGCTGGTTTAAAATGTGTACAAGACGCGCATAACTCTGGCGGGTTGGTTGGCATCCCTACAGGCTTAAAAACGCTTGACGAGGCTATAGGAGGCTATCACGATTCTGATTTATATGTTTTTGGCGCTAGACCTGCAATGGGGAAATCCCAGCCTCTCACTTCAGATATTTTGCTTGCAGACGGCAGCTTTAAAAAGATGGGCGATTTGTCGATAGGTGACAAACTAGCATCTATTGACGGCAAAGAATCACAAGTAAGCAATATTTACCCTCAAGGGCTTAGATCAATATACAAGCTGATCTTGTCTGATGGTAGAGAGGTTAAGTGCGACATTGAGCATTTATGGTCTGTTAGATCATGCAAGCTTGACGGGTTGCAAACCTTCACAACTGGCGAGCTTTTTGAAATGCTTAAAAAAGAGCGCTTCAGAAATAGGATTAGTTTAGAAAATCATACTGGCGATTTTGGCACTCAGACAGATTTAAACATTGATCCTTGGCTTCTCGGCTTCTTGATTGGTGATGGAACGTTTCAAAAAAGCAGCGTTAGATTTTCAACAAGCGAATCCTATACCTATCAAAAGATTTTAAAATGTCTGCCAGAAGGTCATGAAGTTAAATACCTTGGCGCGTATGACTACAGAATAGTATTCCCTCAAGACGCTAAAATAAATCCGACTCTAAACGCGATCAAATCACTAGGGCTTGAAGGCTCAACCTCTGAATTTAAGTTTTTACCAAAAGAGGCTTTAAGCGCTACTAAAGAATTTAGAGAGCAGCTTTTATCTGGATTGCTAGAAAGTGATGGCTGGATAAGTGGCGCTTCAATTCAATATTCAACAGCCTCACGTCAATTAGCCTTAGATATTCAAGACCTCGTTAGGTCGCTTGGTGGATCCGCAAGCTACAGAATAAAAACGAATACTCAGTATGAATACAAAGGCGAAAAGCTAAAAGGCAAACCGGCTCACATATTATCTATATGCGTTCCAAATATTGCAGAAATAGTTGATTCACCAAGACTGTTAAAAAATCTAACCATACGCAAAAAGACGTGCGCCCCGATCATTAGAGCTATTGAATATATAAACGAAGAGCAAGCGCAATGTATAAAAGTATCTCACCCATCAAGTCTTTATATAACTGACGGCTACACGGTAACGCATAACACAGCCTTTCTATTTTGTTCAGCTTTAGCGAACGATGTTTGTACAGGGATTATTTCAGCAGAACAAGGTCACGCTCAAGCAGGCTTAAGATTTATATCAATAAGTGGCTCGGTTCACTCACAGAACATGAGAAGCGCAAACCTAAGCGAAGCGGAATGGTCAAGAGTCTCGGCTGGAACCATAAACGCACAAAAGAAAAACATTTTTCTAAACGATGAGCCTGGAATAAGTATCACAGGCTTAATAAAGCAAGCTAGGCTTTGGAAGTTTAACAATAATTTACAAATACTTTTTGTTGATTACATTCAGAAGATTAAAGGCACAAATCCGAACGCTAAAAAATACGAGCAAGTCACGGAAGTTGTGGGAGCCTTAAAGCAGCTTGCCAGAGAGCTAGATATTCCCGTTGTGGCATTAGCTCAAGTTAAACGTGATGTTGACACCAGAAGCGACAGAAGGCCAAAGCTTGGCGACATGTCAGACGCTTCAGAAATCGAGAAAGAAGCAGACGCAATATTTACTTTGTATCGTGATGAAGTTTACAACCAAGATACAATGGACAAAGGCATAGCAGAGATTGACGCTGTAAAAAACAGGCATGGCCCGACAGGTACAATTAGATGTTTATTTGAGGGTAAATACTTTCAGTTTAAAGACTTTCCAACGAGAGCGGGTGACGAATGAACACAAGCAAGGCGCACACAATAAGAAGTCAATTTTTAATGGGGGTGACGAATGAAAAACTACCAACTAACAAAAGTAAACATGGCTGAGTTTATAAACGATATTTATGAGCAGCTTGAAAGCGGGAATATGCTTGTTGTTAATGTTAAGACTCAAAATATAAGGACTCCCACTCAAAACAACTGCATCCATAAATATTGTGAGATGCTTTCAATAGCTTTCAATGATGCTGGTTTAGATATGCAAACAGTATTGGCAGAAGGAACTAGCATTCCTTGGAGTGAAACAAAAGTTAAGGAGGACATTTGGAGGACAGTTCAAATAGCTGCAACGGGGAAAGTATCAACAACAAAACTAAACACTGACGAAGTAAGTAAGGTTTATGAAATTGTAAATAGGCATTTATCTCAGACTTTCGGGGTATCTGTACCTTTTCCGAGCAAAGAAACTATGAGCGGTTAATTATGGCAACAGCTACTAGAAAATGTTGCGGCTGTAAGGATCGCTTCAAGCCTGAAACAATGATTAAACTGCCAGTAGGATATTTCTGCTTGCTTCAATGCTCGATAGATTACGCCACAAGAGCACAGAAAAGGGCAAGAGAGCGACAAGCTAAAACAAAACTCAAAGCAGATAAGGAAAGAATTAAAACTTGCTCACAATATATCAAGGACGCACAAACATGGTTCAATAAGTTTATCAGGTTACGAGATAAAGATTTACCGTGTATATGCTGCGACAGACCAAACACAAATGATATTCAATGGCATGCAGGCCACTTTCTGACAACTGGCGCAAGGCCAGAACATAGATTCAACGAAAACAACTGCCACAAGCAAACCAGCTACTGCAATAATCATCTATCTGGGAACGTAGCAGAGTACAGAAAGCGCCTAATAATAAAAATAGGACTTCAGGCCGTTGAGGAAATGGAGCGCGACCACAAACCAAAGAAGTACACGATAGACGAATTGAAGGTGATTATTCAGGATTACAAAGATAAATGTAAACTTATTAAATAATACTTTACTTATAAATAATAAAAGGCTTATAATTACT
>JAFMCI010000009.1 GCA_017857855.1 Bacteroidia bacterium
AAAAGAGGTAATCTTATTTTGTCCCACTTTGGGCATAAATCCATCAAAAATCTAGTCATTAACCGTCGATAAACGCTAATTCTGTATATTTACGGGAATTTCTACCACTACATAAAACATTAGTAACCAAGTTAATAACATTGATTGTGGAATACTTATTTCAAATAAGTGGGAGGATGTGGGAGAAAGTGGGATATTTCGTCATACTTTTGTTTCCAAGAAATTAATAGCATTGGATAAGCCGCTGTATATAGGAGAATTTGAAGTAAAACTGGACGACAAGGGTCGGGTGGTGCTTCCTGCTGGCTTAAAAAAGCAGTTGCCTCCTGATGCGGTAAGTAAATTGGTGGTTAATCGTGGTTTTGAAAAATGCCTAACTCTTTATACTCGAGCAGATTGGGATTTAGAATTAACCAATCTTTCTTCTCTAAATCACTTTAATAAGAAACATCGTCTTTTCGTTCGTCAATTCAGTAATGGAGCTACAGAAGTGCAGCTAGACAATGCTTCAAGATTACTGGTGCCTAAGAAGTTGTGCGAATACGCAGAAATTAAAAATGAAGCTATTTTTTATGCGTATGGCAATAGAATAGAAATCTGGAGTAAACACTTGTACGAGCAAATGATGGAAGTAGACGCTGATGATTTTGCGGATCTTGCTGAAGATGTATTGGGTGGAGCCGGAAGTAACGGAAGTGGAGGTGAGGATGAGTAATTATCATGTTCCTGTTATGCTTAAAGAGTGTTTGGAAGGCTTAAACATAAATCCCAAGGGAACATATGTAGATGTGACTTATGGCGGAGGTGGACATTCCCGAGCTATACTCGATGCGTTAGATCAAGACGGTACCTTAATTGTTTTTGATCAAGATGCGGATGCCTTACGAAATAACATAGAGGATAAGCGATTGCTTTTTTGCGAAGCTAATTTTAGATACTTAGAAAATTTTTGTTCGTATCATAATGTGGGTCAGTTGGATGGTCTTTTGGCAGATTTAGGTGTGAGTTCTTATCATTTGGATGAACGTAGTAGAGGTTTTTCTTTTCGTTTTGGTGAGTCTGATTTGGATATGCGTATGAATACGGAGTCTGAGATTTCAGCTAAACAAGTATTAAACACCTATGATCAGCCAAAGCTTGCTAAGGTTCTACGTAGCTATGGAGAACTGGATAAAGCATCTATGTTAGCAAATGCGATTGTTGATTACAGAGGAGTAAAGGAAATAATTACCACAGAAGACTTGGAAGTTGCAGTGTCTAAGTTCTTAAATGATAAGACAAAAAATAAAACACTAGCTAAGATATATCAAGCGGTTCGTATTGAGGTAAATGCAGAGATAAGAACCCTAGAGCAAATGCTCGAGCAAGCTACAAGGTTGCTTAAGCCTGAAGGTCGATTGGTGGTAATGTCTTACCATTCGTTGGAGGATCGTATTGTAAAAAATTTGATACAAACAGGTAACGTTGCTGGAGATAGAGTTACTGATCATTTTGGCAATTTGCCTCAAGTGTACAAAGCGTTAACTAAGAAGCCAGTTGTGGCTACGAGTGATGAGATAGGGCTCAATACCAGAGCTAGAAGTGCCAAATTACGAATAGCGGAAAAAATCTAATGGCTGCTACTAAAAAATCCACTTCGAACAAAGAAATTACCCTTACTGCCGAATGGATTTACTACCTAGGCTTCTTGTTTGCCTTAGCTCTGCTGTATATATATCTGACGCATCGTACAGATAATTTTGTACGCGACATAGAGACAGCTAAAAAAAATCTTATTGAGTTACGTGCTGAAAATATCACGTTAAAGGCGGAGATTATGAAAAATAGATCACGTGCCAATCTCGAAGAAAGATTGTCTGATCAAGGGGTGAAAGAGCCAAATAGACCTATTAACTTAATTCCTAATACTAAATGACCAATATCAAGCGAGATATATTGTGGCGTGTGGTATTTGGTATGGGGGCGGTAGTCATTTTTGCCGGTCTTATTCTTTTTCAAATGTTCAAAGTGCAGGTGCTTGAAGGTGAAAAATGGCTGAGTTTATCAGATAGTATCACCATACATCAGCAAGATATTTCTGCTTCCCGAGGCAATATTTTTTCTGATGACGGAAGTTTACTTTCTACGTCAATGCCTATTTATGAGATACGTTGGGATGCTACAGTTCCAAGTTCAGATACGTTTAAGACATACGTAGATCAATTGGCAATTGGTCTCTCAGAGGTTTTTCCAGACAACACAGCTTCATACTATCGTACTATGCTTTTAAGAGCGAGGAGAGATAAAAACAGGTATACGCTGATACGAAGAAGAGTGACCTATTCTGAGCAAAAAGTGCTCAAAAAATTACCTTTATTTAACAAAGGAAGATACAAAGGAGGCTATCTCTCAGAGCTTACCACTAAACGTGTAAAACCAGCCGGGCAATTGGCGTATAGGACTATTGGTTATAGCACAATAGATAATCCGGGCGTGGGTTTGGAGCGAGCTTATAATAGTGATCTCGGTGGGGTTAAGGGTAAGCGTATTGTTCAGAGAATTTCAGGAGGCTACAGGCCAGTAAATGATGAAAATCTTCTTGAGCCTCAAAATGGTAGAGACGTACATACTACGATAAACATTGATTTTCAGGAAATAACCCAACGGTCACTGGAGAAAGCCTTATTAAAACATAAAGCAGACCACGGGAGCGTAATTGTAATGGAAGTAGCGACGGGTAAGATAAAAGCTATTTCTAATTTAAGAGTAACGGAAACAGGTGAGTTTGTGGAGCAGTACAACAGTGCCATAGGGGAGAGTTATGAGCCCGGTAGTGTATGGAAGGTTTTTTCTGCAATGGCTGCTTTTGAAGACGAGCTTATTGATTTAGATGACAGTTTAGATATTCAAAATGGTGAGCGAGATTACTTTGGTAAGCCTATGCAAGACTCCGATAAAGGGCGTTTTCAAAAAATGAGTTTTACGCAAGCCTTTGCAAGATCAAGTAATGTGGCATTTTCATCTATCATTTTTGATAACTATAATAAGAATCCAAGTAAATATTTAGCGCATCTCAAAACGTTAGATTTAGACAAGAAAACAGGAATAGAAATCTTGGGTGAACCCAAGCCTTTTTTGAACCATCCTAGCAGTAGTTCTTGGTCTAAGCTTACGCTTCCATGGTTGGCAATAGGTTATGAAAATCAGCATACTCCGCTTCAATTACTTGCAGCGTATAATGGTATTATTAATGATGGTAAAATGATTAAGCCACGATTGGTAAACGAGGTTACTGATGCAGGATTAGTGATCAAAGACAATAACAAAAAAGTAAAAGAAGTGACGGTGTGTTCTAAGGAGACGTCGGATAAAATCAAAAAATTAACGGCCGCTGTATTTACCGAAGGTTCTGCGAGTAACGTAAAATCAAACGTAGTTGCCCTGGCTGGCAAAACGGGTACAGCACAAATTGCAAGTGGCGGAGCTTACCAAACTACCAAGTTGTACAATGCCAGTTTCGTAGGTCACTTTCCGGCAGATAAACCAGCTTACAGTATATACGTGATGATAAATAGACCGAGTAATGGAGCTTTTTATGCATCGTATGTGGCAGCACCTGTTTTTGCGGAAATAGCCGAAAAAATATATACCATTAGTGTTAAGCAAGAAGTAAACGCTAGTGTAAAAAAGGCACCCACTTATACGGCAGGATATGTCTCTGATTTTAATATCCTAAGTAGGTATTTGAATATTTCGTTAAATGAAGAGATAGATGGAGAGGTAGTAAGAATAGACGCAACCAAAGGAACAGCAAAAAATGTTGTAGTAAATACTGGCATAATGCCAAATGTAAAAGGATTGGGTGCCAAAGACGCCATGTATTTATTGGAAATGCAAGGGTTGAAACCACTTATATCAGGTTATGGCAGAGTGATGGAACAAAGTCCGAATCCGGGTGTGAGAGTTATCAAAAATCAACGTGTAAGAATTCAATTAAAATGAGAACATTAAGCGATATACTGTTAGCAATTAAGCCGATTTCGATTTATGGAGACATTGAAATAGAGGTGGCAGGACTTACGCTAGACTCCAGAGCGGTTAAAGCTGATTATGTTTTTGCAGCTATAAAAGGGGTAAGTACCGACGGTCACTTATTTATACCTAAGGCTATTTCTTTAGGAGCAACGGTAATTTTGTGCGAACAACCTCTAGAAGCACAAGAAGGAATAACCGTTATTTTGGTGGAGGATGCTGCAGAGGCACTGGGTTGTTTAGCTTCTGAATTTTACGATAATCCAAGCCATAACCTAAAACTAATAGGAGTAACCGGAACTAATGGCAAAACCTCTATCGCTACTATGCTATATGAGTGCTTTATGAATTTAGGTCATAAAAGTGGCTTACTCTCTACTATTAAATATAGTATAAACGGAACAGATACTGCTTCTACACATACCACTCCAAACAGCGTTCGCATCAATGAATTGCTTGCAGAGATGGTAGATGCAGGTTGTGAATATGCGTTTATGGAAGTGAGTTCACACGCATTGCATCAGAAAAGAACAGCGGGACTAGAATTTGATGGTGCGGTTTTCACGAACATCACACACGATCATTTAGATTATCATACTGATTTTAAAGATTATTTATATACCAAGAAAAGACTTTTTGATGGGTTAACGCTCAATGCATTTGCACTGGTAAATAAAGATGATAAGAACGGCTTGGTCATGATGCAAAATACTAAAGCTACCAAATACACCTATAGTTTAAAGTCGGTTTCTGATTTTAAAACTAAGGTTATCGAAAGTGATTTTAACGGAATGCTTTTAGATATTAATGGATCTGAAGTATGGTTAAGATTGGTAGGTAATTTTAATGCTTATAATGTATTAGCTGTTTATTCCGTCGCATTTTTATTGGGTAAAGAACACCTGGATATAGTAACGGCTTTAAGCGCCATTAATAGTGTGGATGGTCGTTTTCAAAGTATACAACAAGGAGGCGTAACTGCTATAGTTGATTATGCGCATACTCCAGACGCACTTCAAAATGTGGTAGACACTATCAATGCAATCCGTACCAAAAATGAGCAATTAATTACGGTAATAGGATGCGGCGGAGATAGAGATAGAGAGAAACGGCCTGTAATGGCTCGTATAGCCTGCATGGCCAGCGATAGAGTTATTCTTACTTCAGACAATCCACGCTCTGAAGACCCAGATGCCATAATAGAAGAAATGATGCTAGGTGTTGAACCTCGGTATTTCAAAAAAGTACTTAAAATAGTAAATAGAGAAGAAGCTATAAAAACGGCTATAAGCCTTAGTAATGCAGACGACGTAATACTCGTAGCGGGAAAAGGGCACGAAACATACCAAGATATAAATGGAGTAAAACACCCATTTGACGATAAAGCGATTATTACCAAAAACTTAAAATTAATAAAAGACTAATGCTGTATCATTTATTCGATTATCTGCAACAAAATTACAATTTACCCGGGGCCGGAGTATTTCAATATATCTCTTTTAGAGCGGCAATGGCGGTTATTATTTCGTTGGTTATCTCCTTGCTTTTTGGCAAAAGTTTAATTGAAAAACTTAGAAATCTTCAAGCGGCCGAAACAATCAGAACGCTAGGATTGGATGGCGAAGAGGCTAAGAAAGGTACCCCAACTATGGGAGGGTTAATCATTTTAGCCGCTATTCTTATCCCAACCATCCTTTTTGCTAAGTTAAATAATGTGTATGTGTTGCTAATGATTTTTAGCACTATTTGGCTAGGTGTAATTGGTTTTATAGATGATTATATAAAAATATACAAGAAAGATAAAGCCGGATTGGCGGGTAAGTTTAAGGTAATTGGACAAATCGGACTTGGAGTTATTGTGGCCTTAGTTCTACATTTTAATGATAATGTGGTTGTACGTGAGCAATATAAAATTGACACAGTAAGTGAGGCTCCAGCGGGAGCAGAGGTAAAAGAGATTAATGGACAGTTGATGTATTTTCAGGATGTAAAAAGTACAACCACTACACTTCCCTTTTTGAAAACACACCAAATAGACTATTCGAAACTGCTGTTTTGGATGGATGATGAAGGTGCTAATAAATGGGCTTGGGTGGTGTATATGTTAGTCGCTATTTTTATTATCACTGCGGTTTCTAACGGAGCAAATCTAACCGATGGTATAGATGGTCTTGCCGCAGGGAGTTCGGCAATTATTGGAGTTACACTGGCGGTATTGGCCTTTATAAGTGGTAACCTTATTTTTTCGGACTACTTGGGAATAATGTTTATTCCTAATCAAGGAGAATTGGTGATTTATGCGGCAGCGTTTGCTGGTGCGTGTATTGGATTTTTATGGTATAACAGTTTTCCTGCTCAAGTATTTATGGGTGATACAGGTAGTCTCGCTTTGGGTGGAGTTATAGCTGTGTTAGCACTTATGATTCGCAAGGAATTGGTCTTGCCTATACTCTGCGGTATTTTTTTAGCTGAGAATCTAAGTGTCATGATTCAGGTAAGCTATTTTAAATATACTAAAAAGAAATATGGCGAGGGAAGACGTGTTTTCTTGATGTCTCCTTTACATCACCATTATCAAAAACTTGGTTATGCCGAGCCTAAAATAGTTACCCGATTTTGGATAGTAGGCATTATGCTAGCCATTTTTACCATCATCACTTTCAAATTAAGATAAACGTGAGTAACCTTATCTCCATATTAGGTGCCGGTGAAAGCGGTGTTGGATCAGCCATCTTAGCTCAGAAAGAAGGTTTTGATGTGTGGGTGTCTGACTATGGTCAAATAAAACCACAATACAAAGCTGAGCTTGAGAAATATGGTATTGCCTATGAAGAAGGTGGTCACGATGTGGAGAAGATACTTTCTTCTGTTAAAATAGTTAAAAGCCCAGGGATAGCAGATACCGTTCCTATATTAAAGCAAGCTGCAGATCAAAATATACAGATTGAAGGAGAGATAGAGTTTGCAGCCGCATATACCAACGCAGTACTTATCGGTATTACAGGAACCAATGGGAAAACAACCACGACACTTCTTACTCACCATTTGCTACAAAAAGCAGGGCTCAAAGTAGGTTTAGCGGGTAATGTAGGTTACAGTTTTGCAAAACAGGTTGCCGAAGAAAACCATGAATACTATGTGCTCGAACTGAGCAGTTTTCAGCTTGACGGTATGCATACCGTAAGATTGGATTACGCAGTATTACTAAATATCACTCCTGATCATTTAGATAGATATGATTCTTTTCAAGGATACATTGAGTCTAAGTTTAGAATAAATAATCATCAAACCTCTGCGCAGAAATTTATTTACTGTGCTGATGATGAGGTGATTAAAAATCAACTTAAAAATCACATTACCGAAGCTCAGCTTATACCATTCACCTATGATGGTGGTCCGTTGGAAGAAGGAGCTTGGGTAGCAGATAATCAAATCAACATAAAACTTAACAAACCAAAAACCGAATTTAACATGGCCGTAAATCAATTAACAATCGCAGGTAAGCACAATACTTACAACTCTATGGCAGCGTCTATTATCGCCAATTCTTTGCTGATTAGAAAAGAGAGCATCAGAGAAAGTCTTTCTGATTTTAAAAATGTAGAGCACAGACTGGAGTATGTAGCAAAGGTGAAGGGCATCAACTTTATAAACGACAGTAAAGCTACCAATGTAAATGCAGCTTGGTATGCTCTTGAAAGCGTAGAAGATCCGATTATCTGGATAGCAGGTGGCGTTGATAAAGGAAATGATTACGAATCTCTTAGCCCTTTGGTTAAAGAAAAAGTAAGAATAATTGTGTGTCTTGGAGTAAATAATATGAAGTTACATCAAGCATTTCGTAAAGATGTGGACATGATGATTAACGCTAATTCAGCAGAGGAAGCGGTTCGAATTGCGTATAGTTTAGGTGAAAAAGGAGAAACAGTACTTCTTTCTCCTGCATGTGCTTCTTTTGATTTGTTTGAGAACTATCAAGATAGAGGTAATCAGTTTAAAAGAGCAGTTAGAGGTTTATAAGTTAGCGCGTGAAAGAGCTTTTTGGTAAATACTTAAAGGGCGATCCTGTAATATGGTTTGTCGTTTTGGCGCTCTCTGTAATAGGGGTTATGGCCGTGTATTCATCTACTGGTACTTTGGCATACAAAGACCGTGGCGGAGATACAGAGTACTACCTGATAAAGCATGTCTCATTGTTGGGTTTTGGTTTAGCAACAATGTGGCTTACGCATCTTATAAATATTCAATATTACTCACGTATTGGCCAGATTATGTTGTATTTGGCTGTTCCTCTTTTAATTTACACCCTTTTCTTCGGTCTTGAGATAAACGAAGCACGTAGATGGGTATCAATACCTGGCGGACTTACGGTTCAAAGTTCTGATTTTGCGAAGCTGGCTTTAATAGTTTTTGTAGCTAGATTTATGGCTAAGCGGCAGGGTGAAGTACATGATTTTAAGAAAACATTATTGCCCATATTAGGTTGGATACTCTTGGTTTGTGTCCTTATATTTCCGGAAGATTTTTCTACATCTGCAGTTCTTTTTTTAACGAGTATGCTGGTACTTTTTTTAGGTAGAATACCAATGAAACAAATCGGCTTACTTTTAGGAATTGGTGTGCTGGTTCTTGGAGGCTTGTTTGCATACGTTATGAATACGGACGTGCAATTTGGTAGGATTGCTACCATGAAATCACGGATCGAAGCGTTTAGCAATGGCAGTGATGACGGGGGCAGTTTTCAGAGTAGACAGGCAAAGATAGCTGTGGCACGTGGAGGGCTTTTTGGCACAGGCCCAGGCCGAAGTCGACAAAAGAATTTTTTACCTTCTCCGTTTGCAGATTTTATCTATGCTATTATTATAGAAGAGTATGGCTACGCGGGAGGGTTGTTTTTACTGTTACTTTACATGACGTTGCTATATCGTGCATTTAGTATCGTCTTACGAACAGAAAATTCACTAGCGGCACTATTGGCTATTGGACTTTCATTTAGCTTGGTGGTGCAAGCGTTGATTAATATGGGTGTTGCTGTAAATATTTTGCCCGTTACAGGGTTGGCTCTGCCTATCGTAAGTAGGGGAGGTACCTCTATATTATTTGTAAGTATAGCATTTGGTATCATACTAAGTGCAAGTAGAACCGTATATACAGATAAGGAAGATGCAGAATAAATTACGTGTATTGATATCTGGCGGAGGCACTGGGGGGCATGTATTCCCTGCTATAGCAATTGCCAATGAAATAATGAAAAAGTATCCAGACGCTGCAATCGAATTTGTAGGAGCCTCAGGTAGAATGGAAATGGAAAAAGTTCCAGCAGCAGGATATAAAATTCATGGACTTTGGATTTCGGGTTTTCAGAGAAGTTGGAGTTTACAGAACCTTATGCTCCCATTTAAGGTGATTTTTAGCTTATTGAAATCCTACCGAATTATTAAAGCATTTAAACCCACATTTACGGTTGGGGTAGGAGGCTACGCAAGTGGACCGCTTAATTATATGGCTAGTAAAATGAGTGTGCCCGTTTATTTGCAAGAACAAAATTCCTATCCAGGGATAACTAACAAGTTGCTTAAAAATATTGCCCGAAAAATATGTGTGGCCTATGATGGCATGGAGCTATTTTTCCCTGCCCAAAAAATAGTAGTTACGGGTAATCCAATACGACAAGACTTGCTTGCAGATACCGCTAGTCAAAGTGAGGCAAGGGATTATTTTAGATTGGCAAACGATAAAAAAACTGTTTTAGTAGTAGGAGGAAGTCTTGGTGCACGAACCATAAACGAAGCTATTATGGCAAACTTAGAGAAAATGCAGCATGCCGGAATTCAGCTTTTGTGGCAAACGGGTAAAAACTTCTCCGGTGAATTTGGTGACTTTAGTTGGGGAACTAGAACCGCATTTATACAACGCATGGACTTGGCTTATCAATGTGCAGATGTTGTTATAAGCAGGGCTGGAGCCATGTCTGTATCGGAACTAGCGGCGCTAGGTAAACCCACTATTTTTATTCCATCACCCTTTGTGGCTGAAGATCATCAGACTAAAAATGCCATGAGTTTGGTTCAGAAAAATGCAGCTCTCTTATGTAAAGATGGAGAAGCCACAGAGAATATAGCGGATATGCTCTTGGAGTTACTCCGGAATCAATCGCAACTGGATATGCTTTCCAAAGAAATCATTAAACTAGGGAAGCCCAATGCAGCAGAAAGTATAGTTAACGAAATTATAAAAGACCTTGGATAACCCTAAGTACATATATTTTTTAGGCATCGGCGGTATAGGCATGAGTGCATTGGCGAGGTTTTTTAATAATGCCAGCGTTATGGTAGTGGGGTATGACAAAACGCCATCGCCACTTACTCATACACTTATTGATGAGGGGATTGAAATTTCATTTATAGATGATGTGGTAAGCATTCCAAGCATTATACTTGAAAATAAGGTAGAAAGCTTGGTGGTGTACACTCCCGCTATTCCCCGAGATAACAAAATATTTAATTTTTTTAAAGAGCATGGTTTTGTGCTTAAAAAACGTGCTGAAGTGCTAGGCATGGTTACCGCTCAAACAGAAAATTTAAGTGTAGCTGGTACGCATGGCAAAACAACAACTTCTTGTATAGTTGCCACTATTTTACAGCATTCTAACATGCATTTTTCAGCTTTTTTGGGTGGCATTAGTACAAACTTAGCCAGTAATTATTATTATCAGTCAGCGCCAAGTCAGCACCTGAGTGTAACAGAGGCTGATGAGTTTGATCGCTCATTTTTGCAACTCAAACCACAATATGCGGTGTTTACAAGTACCGATGCAGATCACCTAGACATTTACGGTAAACAAGAAGAACTAGAAAAATCTTATCAAGATTTTGCTAGCTTAGTTTCAGATAAAAACAATGTTTTTGTGGCATATGGTAGCAAGCATTTAATCACTGGAGTTACGTATTCGGCATCAAACACAAATGCAGATTATTATGCAATGATAAAAAGCAGAAGTGGTAAAGGAACTCATTTTAGTATTCGCAATAATTTGGGTGAAGATCCAATTGAAGATTTGTACTTAAACATACCCGGACAACACAACTTAGAGAATGCGATTGGGGCGGCTCTAATGACCCGTCAAGCTGGCGTACCATTGGAGTCTATTATAGCAGGTTTAGTAAACTTTAAAGGAATAAAAAGACGTTTTGAGTATATCTTAACGACCGAAAAAGTAATTTATATTGATGACTATGCACATCATCCTAGCGAGTTGCGGGCCATTATTTCGTCGGTAAGAGAATTATATCCAAACAAAAAGATAACAGCTATTTTTCAGCCTCATTTATTCAGTCGTACCCAGGATTTTATGGCAGATTTTGCCTATGAACTTTCGCAAGTAGACGACTTACTTTTATTACCCATTTATCCCGCTAGAGAATTGCCTATTGCTGGTGTTACCTCGGAAGCAGTGCTAGCAATGGTAGATTTGTCTAATGCGCAATGTGTGGCTAAAGAGGAAGTAATAAATACACTTAAAAATCATCAGGTAGAGGTGCTTCTTACCTTGGGTGCTGGAGATATTGACAGACTTGTTTTACCCTTAAAAGAGTATTATGCCGATTAAAAGAAATCCATATATACGAAAGTTACTTTATCTGGTTTCGGTGATCTTACTTATCGCTCTTTTTGTGGTTTTAAAACAAAATCAGAATAAACAAATCTGCGAAAAAATAACCATAGAAATAGATGCGCCTATTGAAAAGCAATTAGTTACTAAGCGCTTAATTAACAATCAACTTAATAGGTGGTATGTAGGCGGTTTATTGGGCATATCACAGGCTAATTTATCCTTGCCTACCATTGAGAAGCTTATTCAACAAATGCCCTCAGTGAAAAAAGCAGAAGTTAGTTTTGACTTGAGAGGCGAACTTCTTATTGAGATAGAACAAAGAATACCAGTAATGCGTGTAGTGCCAGCGTATGGTGCGTCATATTATGTGTCAAAAGACTTTGCCCAGATTCCTGCCAATACCACAGAAGCGGCAAGAGTGCCTATTGTAAATGGGAACTTAACAAAGACGATGATTAAGAAAGTGTACACACTATCCACGTATGTGCAAGAAAACGAATTTATGGAGGCCTTAACAGAACAGATATTTGTAGATGATAATAGTGACTTAGTAATTATCCCTAAAATTAAGAACCAAAGGATAGTTATTGGTGATACGACGCTTATACCAGAGAAGTTTGAAAAGTTAATACTCTTCTACCAAGAAGGACTTAATCATATAGGATGGGAAAAGTATCACACTATAAATTTAAAATATAAGAACCAAATCGTTTGTAAATAATATTATGGCAGAATCTCAAGAAAGAATAATCGTTGGTCTAGATATAGGCACTACTAAAGTATGTGCAATAGTAGGAAGAGCCAATCAATATGGTAAGGTAGATATCTTAGGGATGGGCAAGGTGTCATCTCATGGAGGCGTTACACGAGGCGTGGTATCTAATATAGATAAGACAGTACTGGCTATACAAGAAGCGATTAAAGAAGCTGCCTTAAAATCTAATGTAGACATTAGAAAGGTGCAAGTTGGCATTGCTGGAGCGCATATTAATAGTTTGCAGCACAAAGGAATGATTATTAGAAACGATCGTGAGTCTGAAATCAATAAAGATGATTTGGAAAAGCTAGAGAATGATATGTTTAAGCTGGCAGTTAAACCAGGCGACAGGATTATTCATGTGCTTCCACAAGATTATACGGTAGATGATGAACCAGGAATTCTGGATCCGGTGGGAATGTCTGGGGTGAAACTAGAAGGAAATTTTCACATTATAACTGGTCAAATTTCTGCGGCTAAAAACATTTACAAATGTGTAGAAAAGTCGGGCCTTAAAGTTTCTGAACTTGCCCTTGAACCATTGGCTTCAGCAGAAGCGGTGTTAAGTAAAGAGGAGTTAGAAGCAGGTGTGGTATTAGTTGATATAGGTGGTGGGACTACAGATGTAGCGATTTTCCATGACGGTATTATTCGTCACACAGCCATTATACCCTACGGAGGCAACATTATTACAGAAGACATTAAAGAAGGATGTAATGTAATGAAGGCTCATGCAGAGGCACTTAAAATTAAGTTTGGCAGCGCGTTAGCCAATGAACTAAGTGAAAATGAAATTGTAAGTATTCCAGGTATCCGAGGCAGAGAGGCGAGAGAGATTTCTATTAAGAACTTATCTATGATTATCCAAGCTAGGGTAGAAGAAATATTGGAATTAGTGTATTATGAAATAAAGGCTAGTAATGTTAAAAATCTTGCGGGAGGTATAGTACTTACCGGCGGAGGGTCTCAACTAAAACATATCTCTCAGTTAGCAGAATTTATTACAGGATTGGATGCGCGTATAGGTTACCCTAATGAGCATTTGGCAAAGGGTATGGTAGACGAAGTAAAAAGCCCAATTTATGCAACTAGTGTAGGATTGGTATTGCGAGGATTAGCCGAAGAGCGAAGTCAAATAAATATCGTTGCTGGATCTGTAGAGGATGTAGTAACACCAAGAAAGTCTCCGTTATTTGAGCGAATTAAAGATTGGTTGAAAGACGAAGCAGATGTACCTGATTATAAATAATAAAAAAAACGTATGAGTTTCACAGTAGAATTACCAAAAGACAAATCATCCATTATTAAAGTTGTGGGTGTTGGAGGTGGAGGCGGAAACGCAGTTAATCACATGTATCGTGAAGGTATAAATGGAGTTGACTTTTTTATATGTAATACCGATGCGCAAGCGTTAGAAAACAGCCCAATACCAAATAGAATACAAATAGGTAACGAACTTACCGAAGGCCGAGGTGCTGGCTCAAACCCTGAAGTAGGTAGAAAAGCTGCGGAAGAAAATATCAAAGATATTATCAATTCTTTTGGAGTAAATACTCAAATGGTATTCATCACTGCCGGAATGGGAGGAGGTACTGGTACTGGTGCCGCTCCTGTTATAGCCAAGGCTGCTAGAGATATGGGTATTCTTACCGTTGGTATCATTACCACTCCATTTACCTTTGAAGGTGGCAGAAGATGTGATGCTGCTTTTCACGGTATAGAAGAAATGCGAGAAAGTGTAGATTCACTTCTAGTCATCTCTAACGATAGAATCAAAGAAATATATGGCAACTTACCTATAAGCAAAGCATTTGGACATGCAGACAACGTGCTCACTACTGCAGCTAAAGGTATCGCTGAGATTATAACTATAGCCGGAAGTATAAACGTCGATTTTGAAGATGTGAAAACCGCTATGAGTAATAGTGGGGTTTCTATTATGGGAATGGGATTAAGCGAAGGTGAAGATCGCGCTATGAGATCGGTAAACCAAGCACTTAACTCGCCATTGCTAGATGATAATAAGATACAGGGAGCAAGTGACTTACTGGTTAATATATCGTATGGCGAAGAAGAAGCGACTATGGATGAGTATGCAGCAATCAATGAGTTCTTGCAAAATGAAGCAGGTAGAGATGCTACTCTAAAATGTGGATTATGTTATGATGCTTCGTTAGGCCGAGCTATTTCTGTAACGGTAATTGCTACCGGTTTTGATAGAAATGATAATCGATATAAAAAAGAGTTAATAACTGAGCGAGAAATAGAATTTGACCTTAGTATGGTCAATATCAATGAAGATGGAATTACTAAGAACTCGCTCATTACGCAGAAACAAACGACCATATTTGATCAGTTAAATGATATGGAAATGAATGATTCTTTGAGTGTAGACCGCAAGACGGAGCAAATGAAACAAAGAATGAAATATTTGCGTGAATTAAACGAGACTTCTAATAAAGTAAACGGGCTGGAAGAACTGGAAAATGTACCCGCTTATAAGCGAAAAGGTGTTTTGTTAGATGAAGTAATTCATTCTAGTGACAGCGAAATATCACGTACCAGCTTAATAGAGGAACCAGATAGAAAGCCAGAATTACGTACTAATAACTCTTTTCTGCATGATAATGTAGATTAGTGAATTCATATTTTTTTATTTAATACTTAATGTAAAAAGAAATCCGCGAAAGCGGATTTTTTTGTGCTTCTAATGGTTATTTGAAAAAGTAGTAAAAGTAAAAATACCTTATATGTTAAGGTGCTTTGAAAAAAAGAAGTAACGCTAAGGCGTAATGCTTTAATCCCTGCTTTTCTTACCCAAAATAACCATATCTCGGATACAAGAATTCCGTGCCGGTTATCTTGCCCAAACCTTCGGAATAGTGACGCATAGCCTCCACCAATCCTGGGATAAGTATATGATTCTCATTTCCGTCTATTGGGAATAGCGCTTTCCATCCGTTGTAGGTGCCCAAACTTAAATCAAACTGCTCTAGTTGTTCATATAAGCCCGTTATTCTGCCACAATAGGCTAATAATCCACTGGTGTTATAATGGTAGTTCTCTTTTATGTTACGCGCATTTTTTAGCTTCAAATTATTGATTGCTTCTCTGAATGCCTCCTCTGTTTGTAATATATGTATTTGGTCTGTTAAACCTCCAATGTAGGTTTTAGCCATATTTAACACAGCATTGGGACGTAAATCTACAAATCCATTGTTACATACTAGCCAGTTAATAAAGACTTCTCTATCTAGCTGCTGTTCTTTACAGAGTGAATCTATTTTTTCGATTAATGTATAGTTAGTGCTAAGTACTAGATCAAGTGGTGCAAAATAGGGTCCCGAAAGAATTTCATCTTTCCCGTGCGCATTCTGGAAAATAATGGGAGTACCCAACGACGTGATAGCATTTATAGTCTTATTTACCGCCGAAAATAAACCGTTGTAAAAAGTAAGTGTAAATCCACTTAATCCGCCTTTAAAGCCTGTATAAAGCGCCAGATCTTCCGCAGATTGAATAGCAAATAAATCACTAAACGATTTAGATAGGCTTGGAATATCCTTACCGTATTCTACCACATCTTCTAAGCGTAATTTAGAAGTATTTGCATCCACCCACTGCTTTACTTCTTGCTCTTCATACTTACTGGTTACTTGGTCGCTTACTTGTTTAGAGTTTAGGTTTTTGAGCTTATGCATTAACATGAATAAACCGTGCATGTGAAGCTCTGCTTGGTGCTTGCTACTTCCTAGCTCTTGAAATGCTTTTGTAGTAAATGCACTCGTTTGGTAGCGTCTGAATTCTTTTCTATTGTTAAGTAAAGCAAATACAAGACTAGAATTATCCGTTTGCGTATAATAGCAAATGCCATTGGTGTCAAACCAAGGTTTTTGCGGGTCATCGCCTAGCAATGCATTGCTCACCAATACATGCGCCAACTCTTCTTGAGAAGCGATTTTCATATTGAGATATAATGCATAAGCGTTATCTAGCGAGAAAAGTCCATTTTCACCACTTCTTAGTGCATAGTTTACGTGAAGATCAGGGATGTTGTCATTCTCATGCCCATAATCTAACTTGCTTTTAGTTATGGTATTACTTGCCGAGTTTGAAATAGGATGGTTAACGGCTATGCTTTTAGCTTCGAAAACTTTATTTAGTAAACGGTCACTTTTTTGATCAAAAGTGACTTTTAAATCAAAAGGTAATGTATTGTTTTCGGATGCTTGTCTAAACTTACGCGAGATGCCACTGCTCAATGGCAGAGTGCTGCTTGCATAAATATAATCTATGCCAATCGCACTCGCTGTTACCAAGCTCTTAAGGCCGTAATTAGAGTAGTGTATGGTTAACTCGTTGGCATAGAATTGTTTTTCTTTGAGCAAGAAACCCAAAGAAGAGTGAGCGTAACCTAATTTAATTACAGGTTCACCATCTATAATTTGATACATGCCACCTACCGAGGTAGTATGCGCCATAAGTACTTCTTCGGCGTGATGTTTTTTGATGTCACCAAAGTCTTCTGCAAGGCCTTTGAGTATTTCTTTTTTTATGGAGCGTTCTATTAATTTCTCATCATCGCCGTCAGATAAACCGTGTTTATCAAGGAGTATATCTATATTTTCGAAGTGATATGTGGCGACACTGGGTACCGGTATACCGCTAAAAACAGCTCGTATTTTGTCTTCTGGCGCTATGCCAAGTTCTGTTTTTATTTCTTTAATAAATGCCTCAAACGGAGAAGTCGTCCTGCTGGCTTCCGCAATTAGATAATCAATTTTAGCTTGCTTATTATCTATGTTTTTGAGTGCTTCTTCTAAGTCGGTTTGAAACTTAGGAATAGCCATCAATGTTTTAAAATGAAGTTCTACAAATCCATCATAAAGTAAAACAGATTCGTCTCCTTGCTCAGCGACGGTTTTAAATTGTTGCTTGCCAAATACTTGAAATAGCTTACCACAAAACTGCTCTATTTGAGATTTATTGATGCCCGTGATTACTAGTTGCGGCCTTGCGTTGGGTTCCTCTATACTTGCATTTTTCATGTAAGCGTAAGATTCAAGCACTTCTATTACGGCTTGTCCTCCAACTGCACCTGTGCCGCCAAAAAAAACCATTTTAAATGTAAATGGATTGGTGTTTGGATTTGCTACTAACTCTTTTAGCTTTAAAAAAAAAGATTGGTGTTTGTATTTCGTAAAATCGTCTTTGGTTAGCATTTATTTGGTTTCTGATTAAGAAAGTAGGCAAAGATAATAATTCATGTGTTTATTGGACATATAGCTATCGCACACCTCTTAAGTATATTCACTCAAAATAGCTGACGAGCAACAGAAGATTACTAAAAAGGTTACATTAGGAAAATGGGAAATAAAATCAGCCTTTAACAAAGATTAAAGCTTGGAAATCTCTTTTTGATTACTCGCTATAAACTGCTTGAGAGGTGCGTACATAGCAGTCTTTTCTTCTGTGCTGGTTAAGCTTAGAACATCTGGGGATATGAGCAGATTCTGATGCCCTAAATTATGCAAATGTTCAGAGGTGGCAGGACTGATGCCAATAGCCCAAATACAGCGGTATAAATCTTGGTTTGCAGTAAATGCATCTTCCTGTATGACATACTCGGCAACTTGCGGAATTTGAAGTGCTTGTATTATCTTAGTGAACGAACTATCTGGTTGAAGGTATTTGTCCTTTAGAATGGAACTTGTAACAATAACAAAGGGATGCTCTACCTTTTTTGGTGTTTCAGGTTCTACAATGTGATTGGCTCTTTCTGCCTTTACAAGTTGAGGAACATCAGCATTTACGGTTGTAGTAGTTTCAATTACAGCTTTAGTCGTTTTGTCTTGTGGCAATACCACTACTGTTTTGTACAACAAGGCTATATCAGATAGTTCCAACTCAATCACCTAGCAAATCAACGTCATTTTCTGGAACTTTTAGTGAATATTGACGAACTATTTATGAATATTTTTTTTAAAAATGCGGTCAGTTGATCTTAATCGACGATAAGATTCACCAACTATTCACTCGTGAATTAGCTTACTTCGCGCGACTCGTGTTATTATTGCACCATTCATGCATATAGAACGAGTTAAAGAATCTACACTAGGTAGTATTGATTTTGAAAAGTTAGATTTTGGAAAAATTTTTACAGATCATATGCTTATTTGTGATTTTGATGGAGAGTCATGGGGCGAATTTCACATTGAGCCATTAAAGCCGATTACCATGCACCCCGCTAGTTCGGTGTTGCATTACGGCCAGGCAATTTTTGAAGGTCTTAAGGCATACAAAAATGATGACAACCAGGTTAATATATTTAGATTGCAAAGCAACGTCGCCAGATTTAACGAGTCTGCATTGCGCATGCAAATGCCTTCTTTAGACCCTGATAAAACCTTATTGGCAATTAAGAAATATGTGGCACTAGAAAAAGATTTTATTCCGACAAAGGAGCAAGGATCTCTTTATTTAAGACCATTTATGATAAGTACGGATCATACGCTAAAAGCGGTATCCAGTAAAAAATTCAGATTTATGGTAATTGCGTGTCCTGTTGGATTTTACTACGATAAACCACTAAATATATTTTTGGAACAAACGCATAGAAGAGCAGCGCGCGGTGGTGTTGGTTTTGCTAAAGCAGCAGGTAATTATGCGGCGTCATTTTACCCAACAGAGTTGGCAAGAGATAAAGGATATGATCAGATATTATGGACTGATATTACCAACGGATGTACCTTAGAAGAACTGGGAAGTGCTAATTTTTTCTATGTAAAAGACGGGGCAGTGCATACCCCAGAGATTCATGATAGTATACTAAAAGGAATAACCCGAGATAGTGTAATTCAACTGGCTAAAGCAAAAGGTCTTGATGTAATAGAAGGAAGTACTTCTGCCGCTGATTTCAAGAAAGATTTAGCAGAGGGTAATATAGAGTGTATGTTCGCTACTGGCACGGCAGCAGCAATTACTTATGTTAATAGTATCACAATAGGAAGTGACGCCTTTGAGGTTGACTCTAATCACTATCAACCTATCTTAGATTTAAAGGAGGACCTAGATAGTGTTAAGTTTTTAAAAAACAAGGAATTTCACCATTGGAACGTTGTCGTTGAATAGTCAAATAATCCTTATTGATATAAAAAAAATCCCGACCATACGGCCGGGATTTTTTTTACGTTATACCCGTACTTTGTAGAATGCGCATGAGTCAAAAAAAAATATCGTTGATCTTATGGATAACAATGCTTACCCTATTCTCTTTACCATCACGCGCTCAACTATACTCGCTCACTTCTACTGATTTTTATATTTATTTTGATTCTGACAGTTATGTCGTTAGTCCAGAGCAACAAGATTTGCTAACCAGTAAAATTCTGCAAATAGGAGGTACCAATATCAAAGAAATATACGTGGAGGGACACACAGACACGTTTGCAACAGCTCAATATAATCAAGTTTTAGCCTCGAAAAGGGCTCAGTCGACTGTTCAAGCACTAGTGCAAATGGGAGTGCCTGATCGGTTTATTAAAACGGAAAGTTTTGGGGAGTCTCAGGTGATATCACAAAATCAAAAGGAGAATAGGCGAGCAAAAATATTTTTTATTTACGAAACAGATAATAAGTCCAGGTTAAGTCCGCCTAAGTTTATAGTAATCAAGACTATAGATAAAAAAACAAAAAAGCCAATAAATGCCTCCATTGGATTCGACTATAAAGATCAAGAGATGCGTTTTGCCACGACAAGTAAAAGCGGCATTTCGGGGACCTTTGAGATGCTTGGTGAAGAATTAAAAATTTCAGCTTCTGCGGTTAACTATCTGTCCGTGTATTATGATGTGCCTTCTTCTGATATAGATAAGCCTAGAGATACACTAGTGTATACATTGGAACTGGCAAAAGTTAAAATTACAGGCAGCTTTACGTTTAATAATATTTATTTTTTTACGGATACAGATGAGATAAAGCCTGAAAGTACTCCTGAATTACATAAGCTATTGGCTTTGCTTCAGCGCAATTCAGTTTCCTTTATAGAAATTCAAGGTCATATGAATTATCCGCTTGATAGACCTATGAACGCTATTCAAAGTCAATATAATAAAGAGCTAAGTTATAAAAGAGCGAAAGCCATTAACGATTATTTGGTTAGAAGTGGAGTAGATCAAAAACGCTTAACCTATGTAGGTATGAGTAACTCAAGAATGAAGTTCAAATTCCCGGCAAGTAAGGCGCAGGAAGATCAAAATAAACGAGTAGAAATTTATACGTTAAAAGAAATTTAGTTGTTTAAATCCCAACGGATATTAAGCCTCATAGAACGAGGCATCATTGGGTAAGTTGGAGAACTGTAATACGCATCACCCATTAGACCTTGTTGTGTATGAAAAAATTCTACGCCTAAATAGAAATTCTTGACCTTGGCATTAGCGTAAACATTGACCGGGGGATACATCGTAAAAGCCGTGCTACTGTTATGCCATTGCTTGGTATATGGATTGTACATCGGAGCGTCAAATTGACTAAACCAAAACATACGGAATCCCGCCTGCATTTTTAGGTTTTTCTTAAACAAGGCAAATTTGCTATACAGGTTTATGCTAGCGGCCGTATTTGGTCTTGGCAAAACTTGCTGATTGGATGAGTTTTGTAATACCATGTTTGCATTTACGCCAAAGTATTTTTGGTTTAATCCATAACTAAACTGAGTACGAAGCAGGCTAACTAAAGTATTAGCTTGATTAATGGTATTTGTTTGATTGTAGTAGATGAAATTATTGATGGTTTCCAGTAATACCTCTGCGCTAAGTTGATGTTGTTTTAGATGGATACCTGCTTCACCGAACAATTGATTGTTGGCTATCTTTTTATAAGGATTTTCCCAAGAAATCACCGGTGAATAACGCATTATTTCAGTATAACTTGGCTCTATTAATTGAGATCTAATTCCTCCTTTAAGGTTAAACAATTTGAATAAAGTAGTGGCTTTTCCTTCTATATGATAGTCGCCTAGATTATAGCCGAGAAGGCCAAAACGTGCGTTAGCATCTATGGAAAACTGTTTTACTTTGAACTGGGTAATTCCGTTTAAATAAACGCTGTTAAAATTTACAATATTCCCATTTTGGTAGACTCTATCTATGGCGTGTGATAAACTTACCGAAAGACGAAGTGGCTTGATCTTGATCATGTAGCCAAATTCATTTTGTATAGAACGGTGATTTATACTATCCAAGAATGAATCCGTTTTTTTGCCGTAATTGGTGCTATCTGGTGCCTTATCTTCAAACTCAAAACGGTTGTGAGTTAACTCAGATTTTAAAAAAAACTGAGCATTAAATTGCTGTAACGTAAAGTCTAATGTGCTATCAGTGCTTTTACCTCCTGGTCTAAAATATTGGGTAACTCTAAAGCTGTTTTGGGCTTGAGTGCCTTTTGCAGAGGTATAATTAGCTGCATTGTTTTGTAATTTATCTCTATCTACTTGTGTGTTAAAAATAGAATCAGAAGCCACTCCGCCGGTTTCAGCATTGATGGATCTGTTCCAAAGGTATGAGGTGATTAACTCGTATTTCCTGTCTTTGCTATAGTAGCTAGTGTAAAATTTCGAATTGAATAAATTACTCATCCTCAGTGTAGAAGCACTTGGCAGATTGGAGTAATAAAAATTTTGATTTTTGAGACGTCTGTAATCTAACCCAAAAGCAAGTCTTTCTGAAATTTGCTGCCCATGGCTTATCTCCATGTTAATCATTTCTTTGGCACCTTGAGAGTAGTTAAGTCTTGTAAATGGTCGTTTGGTTTGGTATATGTTTATGGAATGATCAAAGAAATATGCATCCATATTATGCATTCCTATATTAAAATTGAGTTCTCGCTCGTGAGAAGCTGCTAATGGTAAAAGTGCTGAGCCTTCTAACCCCTGATCTAAAAAAGGAAAATCTGTTTTGTACGGTGCATAGTAGTTGTAAAAAAGGTTTACCGTGGTGTCTACGTGGGTAGAATCTAGATTTAATAAGTGTATACCAGACTCGGAAATGGTCGAAACTTCTATGCGTTTAAATGTATGCACATCTGAAGTATCCAGGAGTTGTGCCTGTGCCATTTGCACGCAGACTAAAACAAGAAAGTATAAGAGAGCTCTTATTCTCATGAATGATTACTTAGCCGTAAAAGTATATTGAATGGGTAGGGGAGCATTTCCTACAAAGTCTAAAGCAGTTATATTGACTTCGTATACCATACTTTTTGAGGTAGGTAAAGTGTATGTAGATTCCAAGTTGTATGTTGTAAGGCCGGTAAGGTCGCGTGTTAAGATAAACGGTGCAAGGGTTATATCAGAAGGGTCTATTCTTACGGTAACAGATGCTAGCTCATAATCATCGCTTAACTCCAGGTGTATAGGAATAGAGGTCTGTCCTATAAAAACATCGTCTGCTATGGGTGAGATTAATTTCACAACAGGAGCCAGACTGTCAACATACGCTGTCTCTGGTATATTAATTATGTCTTTGCAGCTCACCATAGAGGCAATAGCTATCAAAGCTACAAATACTATAATTCCTGTTATTTTTCGCATGGTGCAAATAACATAAATAAATGGCAGACTATCTTTGCCCAAAATGTCAGAAACTATCGACTTTATTATCGTAGGAGGTGGTATCTCTGGTCGCCTTATGCAACTCGCCTTGCAAAATCAGGGAGGCACTACGTTGGTTTTTGATGAAGCGAATAGCAATCAAAGTTCTATTGTAGCTGCAGGACTGGCCAATCCATTGGTTGGGAAGTTTTTTACGATTGGTTGGCGAGCTAATGAATTTTTTAATGGATTGACTGATTTTTATCAGGATTTAGAAAATAGACTCGATGCTCATTTTTATAAACCCTGTACGATGCGGCGTATAATTGCAAGCGCTGGAGAGCAAAATATTTGGCTGAGTAAGGCACATCAAAGCAAGTATGTTGGTTTTTGTGATTTTAGTCCGGAGCCTATTCCTGGGTTAGATACAAATTTCGGGATACTTAATGTGCATCAAGGCGGGGAGTTAGATACACGATTATTCCTAAAAGCATGTTATGAAAATCTTCCAACAGATAATTCTAAATTTGATTTTGGGCTATTAAATATGGCTAAAAACAGGTATGGTAATCTGAAGTTTAAGCATATTGTTTTTTGTGAAGGATATAAAGTAATGGAAAATCCTTACTTCAATACGTTACTCAATGTAGTGCCTACCAAAGGTGAGTTGATAGAGATAGACACAGAACTTGCTCCCAAGGGTGATATATATCTAGGTTCTGTTTTCCTACAATATTTATATGATAGAAGATGGCGCGTTGGGTCTACTTATAGTCAAGGAGATAGCTCGCCATTTCCCACAGAGATGATGAAAAATGACCTACTCGTAAAACTCGATAAAACATTAAACTTACCGTACACTCTCGTAGAACATTACTGCGGTATCAGACCTGCTTCTATAGACAGAAAGCCAATATTAGGTACTCACCCTCTGCATAAAAATATGCACCTTGTAAATGGTATGGGAAGCAAATCGGTTAGTTTAGCACCTCTTTTAACCCAAGAAATGTCAGAATATCTGATAAATAACACTCCTTTGCAGCCCGAAGTAGATATACAACGATTTTGGTAGGCGCATATACATATTATTTAAGAGCTGCAAAATATATTCTGCTCCTTTTTGCGGCAGCCAAGTTGTATTTCTTACTGGTTAATATGGCGTCTTTTGAAGATGTGCTTTCTTTTCCTGAAATCTGGTGGAATGGAATCAGACTTGATTTATCTATACTTGGATATGTAATGGTATTGCCACTATTGCTAGGATTGCTGGCGTTAGTCTTTCCTCGTTTTTCGGCTATTTTCTCGTTAGTTTATTGGTGGCTTATTTGGCTGTTTATTACAATAGTAGTAGCAGTAGATCCTTATTTTTTCAATTATTGGGGCCAAAAAACCAACTTAGGATTTACCCAGTTTTTAGGCAAAGAAAATGCAGGTTTAGATTCTATTGAAACGTCAACTTATGTCATTGCATTAAGTTTTATCGTGTTAGCAGCGTATTGGTTTTATAGGTATGGTCAACATCTTTTGGTTCATAAAGTTGCGCATACATGGCCGAGCACCCTGTTGCTCTTGGTATGTAGTATTGGACTCATCAGAGGGAGCATAGATAAAGTGCCTATTAATGTATCAAGTGCCTATTTTAGCTCAAATAATTTGTACAATAATACTGCTGTAAATGCAGTTTGGAATTTTTTAGCCACAGAAGTAGAAAGAGATAAACATGCTGCTTTGGTATTTTTTGAGGACGATGAAGAAGTCATAGCTTTACTTACGGATACTATACCTAAGAACGACTATGCTGATTTGGTTGTGGTAAATGATTCTACCAACATTATCTTAATTGTACTCGAAAGTTTTAGTGCTAAAGCCGTTGGCTTTTTAAGTGGTCCAACATATGGAGCTACCCCTAAGCTAGATGAGTTGATGTCTCAAGGAGTGAGTTTTAAAAATGCATATGCATCCAGTTTTCGATCGGATAAAGGGTTACTCGCAATTACCACAGGAATTCCAAGTGGGGCTAGGCAAACATTAACCAATTTTCCGGCAGAACTGGCAGCAGTACCTAATATTTTTCAACTGTTTAAAGCAAATTACAAAACTTCTTTTTATTACGGTGGGAACTTGGAGTTTGCCAATATAAAAGTGCTTTTTAAAGATGCGGATAAGGTAAAATCACAATGGTCTTTTAACTCAATGAATAGAAATGCTTGGGGAGTTCATGATGAAGTAGTCTTTGATGAATTTGCCAATGATTTTCTTGCGGAACAACAACCGCAATTCAAAATGATATTCTCATTAAGCAGTCATGAACCCTTTGATGTGCCTAATTTTAATGCTAAAAAGGAACCATATCTCAACAGCATTGCCTATACAGATAGTTGCTTAGGTGTTATGATTGATAAGCTTAAAACGTCCCCAAAATGGAAAAATACCGTAGTGATTATCACGGCCGATCATGGCACTATTCGGCCAGATAACGCACCAATTTATGATGCAATAAACTTTAAAATCCCCTTGCTTATGCTAGGGGGGGCTGTCCAGAGTTCTGCAATGATTAATGAGATCGTAAGTCAAGCAGATATTCCTGCGACGATTGCTTGGTTCTTGGGAGACACTACTTCATTTGCGCAGCATCCAATTATAAAACCGAGTAATCGAGCGTTTTATTCCTATCACGATGGTATAACTATGGTGTCGCCCAACTGCACTCAGTATTTTGATTTAGGGCAGAAAAACTATCTTTTTCCTGCCTGTAATCCTCCTATTGAAAAGGCTTATTATCAAAGAGCAAACAAGTCTTTTTTTTAGTCGCTAGTACTTTACGAAGCGGTGGGTTGTGCCATCTTGCAAGAGATAGTACACGCCACTTCCTAGTTGTGTTACATCAATTGTTGTTTTAATTCCCGCTATTTTACCCCGTTGCATTTCCATCCCAATAGCGTTAATAATAGAATAGCTAGATGTCTTATTACTTTGGTTTTCAAGGGTAAGCGTAGCATTCGTAATCGTTGGGTACAGTTTTAACGCCTGGCTACCAACTGCTGCTATTTTAGCTGTTCGCTGTACACTGTTTTTAGTTCCTAAGCTCAGGTTAATGTAGCTTCCGCTACCCGTTTCAGTTTCTCTTGCAGCGCGAACCATGTAGTAAGATTTGCCATTCAGTGGTGACTCATCTACATATGTAGTCCCTGAAATGATATTATTAGATGCTAATGTATATGAACCAAATTCTTCTGCACTTCGGTAAATGTAGTATCCCAATACATTCATGTCGCTGCTTGCTGTCCATGAAGATTTTACTTTTTGATCACTGTCTTGTATGCTTAAAGATAGATTGGTTGGTGGTGAAATAAAATGGGTTCTAAGGCTAGGATCGCCTAGCAAGTTCATGTGAACGCCATTTTGGTAATAATTTCCGTCGTAGTCTTGCCAATTATTTTGTGAGCGTATCGCTATGCCTGCATAGTTATCTCCTAGCGCCATGGTATGCCATACCCACTTAGGTCTGCCACTCCATACGCATCCAAAGCCAAGCTTGGTGCTGGCCATACTAGCTCTCATAAAATTATTGTCAATGTCAAAATCACCAAAGTAACTTCCGAAAATAAAATTGAAAGCAGCACCATTTTGTGTTTTGTAATTAGTTGAATTTCCAACACCACTGCAAGAATTATAATATCCACCACCACAGGTGTATGAAAATAGAAAATCGGCTGTGTCTGAATTGGCAAAAATATCACCTCGTAAAATGGAGTTTGGTCCGCATACCGCAGTTATATTTCTAATTGCCGAAGAGCTAAAACCTTCTGCATACCCACTAAAATTATCTTCTACTATCCCCTTATTTTGAGTAACTGTCTCACCCATTTTAAAAGCGTGCACTTTTGCTAAGTATCTTTTGGTGAGTTGCACTTCAGACTCTTTAAAAGCAGATAACTTACTGAAATCTACACGTCCTATGGCTACACTGATAAGTCCAGGTAATCTATTATTATCAAACTTGCCATCGCCTGGTATGTTTTTATTTTCGGCGCGGGCTCCTGTGCTATCGGTTTCTACATCTGTCCAATTACCTTCAAAAGATCCAAAGTAAACATCAGAAGGCCATGCGCCACAGTGAGATGGAGGCGCAGCTGCCGTATGGCCATCCGGAGGATACTGATAACTTACATCAGTGCAAAACGTACCGGAGTAGGGCACCGGAATATTTCCTAGTAAATAAACAGCATCGCATTGTCCTGCCTCTTTTTTAGCCTTAATAATAGCCTTTACTTGGATTACCGTTAGGTCAGACGTTATAACCTCAGTGCTAACTGCCCAACCGTCATTAGAAAGGTCATCTACAAGACCAGCAATTTCGGAGGAAAGACTGTCATTAATTAAATTGGTGATTAACAAAAGCATTGCGCCATTGGCATGGTTGGCTGGTTTTTGTATGGAAGCAGAGATGTAGCTATATCCTTGCATAGTACCACCTGCTAATGGATCAGCAGTATTGGTTGTTTTTTGAATGGCATATTCATACACAGTTTCTGGAGTAACTGTTTTATCTAGATATTCTAATTCTGTCGTAGAGAGCGTTTTTATTGGATTGCCCCAAGAGCTACTGCCAAGTGCTCTTCTATAAATTTTATAACCGGTAGCATTGCCCGTTCCGCTCCAGTGCAAGGTTATACTTGGCGTATTTAGGTCAATGCTTGCATAACCTTCTACAGATCTACTTTCAGCTGATGTTTGTGCTTGAGTAGATATGAATGAAGTAAAGAAGGCTAGAAAGAGTATTGCTTTACACATTTTATTCATTTTAATTTAGAGCTATATTCGTACGAAAATAGCGATAAATGAATATTACTAAAGTTTCAATTTTGCTTTGTGGCCTATTAATAAGTATGTTGAGTTCAGCTCAAAAATTTTGCGAACACTTGCGCATAACAGAACAATCTGCTGTGCTAAATACGATAGATGCCCGCACCGATACATTTGATGTACTGAGTTATGAAATAAATGCGGCATTTTTAAACTACCAGGCGGCAAAGCATATCGATGCAAACACAGTGCTCACATGTATTCTAAAAGTACCCAACACAGGGAGCATGAGGTTAGATCTTTTGGGTTTAAATGTAACTGAGGTTTTAGTAAATGGTACAAGTGCCATTTTTTCATATGCAAGCCCAAGCATTGAATTACTGCTGCCGCCTCTGGTTAATGACACCTTTAAGGTTACGGTTTTTTATAGCGGTACGCCTAAACCCGACGCACAATGGGGTGGATTTTATTTTACAGGTGAATATGCATTTAATTTAGGTGTTGGATTTGCTGCTGATCCGCATAACTTTGGTCGAGCTTGGTTCCCTTGTTTTGATAACTTTACCGATCGTGCTCTCTACTATACCAACATCACTGTAGACTCAGGCTTTAAAGCTTATGCCAATGGATATTTGACGGAAATACTAAATAATGGAAATGCTACCCAAACATTTAAATGGACCATGGATGAGGCAATTCCTACCTACCTAGCATCTGTCGCTATTGCGCAATATGAAGAGGTGACTATGAATGTAAACGGAATCCCGGTAATTCTTACATCACTGGCTTCTGATACCAGTAATCTAAGAAGCAGTTTCGAGAATTTGCCAGCATGTATTAAGCGGTATGAGCAAGTGTATGGATCGCATACGTTTGACAGAATTGGCTTTAATTGTGTCCCTTTCAACAGTGGTGCTATGGAGCACGCTACTAATATTGCATATCCGCTGTATGCAATTGCTGGGGGTAGCAAATCCTCGGAAACACTTTATGCGCACGAACTAGCTCACCACTGGTGGGGTAATACCATAACTTGTCGTACCCCAGAAGATATGTGGCTTAATGAAGGCTGGGCTTCGTACTCAGAGCGTATTTTTTTGGAAGCAGTATATGGTAAGAATAAATATGATGAAGATATCGAAGCCAATCATAGAAGCGTTCTACAATTTGCGCACGTTCAAGATGGCGCTATTTTACCCGTAAGTGGTATAGGTCACGCCAACACGTATGGCCGACATGTGTATAATAAGGGAGCTGATATGGTGCACACCTTAAGAGGTTTTATGGGTGATGAAGCGTTCTTTGAAGCGTGTGCTGCTTTTCAGTCAACGTATAAGTTGAAAGATGTCAGTACAGAAGATATGCTAGCTTCTTTTCAGCAACACACTTCACTCGACCTGAGTGGATTTTTCATGCAATGGATAAAAAAACCAGGATTTGCTCATTTCGATATGTGGGTTCAAGACAACGGAACGAATTACGATGTTCATGTAAAACAAACACCTCGATTTAATACCGAAACATATATGGGGGTCAATGTTACGATTTCTGCTTTTTCCGCCGATTGGCAGCGATATGATGTGAATGTGATAATTAATCAAAAGGAGCAAACAATAGAAGTAAATTGTCCGTTTGAGCCAGTGTTTTGGTCCTTTGATTTTGATGATAAGATAAGCGACGCGGTAACCACAGAGTGGTCCGTAATAAAGGCGAGTGGCACAGTTGATATGCCTCAAGCATTAATGAACAAAATTAATTTTACCAGCTCAACGTCAGATTCTGCTTTGCTTAGGATAGAACATCATTGGGCTCCCGCCGATGGCACTTTTGGAGTACCCCAAGGTGCGGTAATTAACCGTCAACGTTATTGGACTGTAGATGGTATTTGGCCAGAAGGTACTTCGTTATCTTCAGAAATTATTTATAGCGGATTAGTGTCTACGTCTGCAGATTATGGATACTTAGATAATGAACTAATCAAGATTACCGAGGATAGCTTGGTATTGCTATTCAGACCAAATGCTGGAGTTGCTTGGTCGGTTGCTTCGGATTACACCAAAAATATGGGTTCCCTTTTTGACAAGCGTGGCACCATTTCTATTAGTAACTTAAAACGAGGTCAGTATGCGCTAGCCATGTATGATAGTAAGTTAGCAAATACAAAAAGAATACATAACAATAAGGCTGAATTTACCGTGTTCCCTAATCCTGCAAGCAAAGAACTAAATATAGTTTTTGCAGATAAACATGATTGTTGTTTTGCAGAAATTACCAACACACAAGGACAAGTGGTACTTACCGAAAAGTTAAAAGGCCGATCTAACGAAAAGAAGATTGATATTTCTATGCTAGCGGGCGGTACTTACTTTGTGGGCGTAGTTACCGATAATTTGGCTTATGATTTAAAGAGAATTGTAATAGAGTAGGGGTCTTGTGAACTAGGTTTCATTGTAAGCTTGGTTCAAGCAATTTTTTTATCTACTAAAAGAGATTGTACCTCTGTTACTTCTCCTGATTTCATGCTTCCTAAGGCAATTTGGCCAATTCTTACCCGGACTAAACGAAGTGTCGGAAAACCAACGGCTGCAGTCATTTTACGTACTTGCCTATTCTTTCCTTCGGTAAGTGTTATGCTGAGCCAACTGCTTGGTCCATGACTTTCACCGCGAACTTTTCGAAGAGGAGTCTCGAAGGTAGGTAGTGTTTTTAGCCTTATTGCTTGACAAGGTTTTGTGGTATAGGGAACACCTTCTATGGTAAGAAAAACACCTTCTTGTAATATCTTTATTGCTTGATCTGTAGGGATGCCCGCTACTTCTACATGATATTCTTTTTCGATTGAGCTACTTCGTATATACTCGCTCACCGAGCCGTCTGTAGTAAGTAAAAGTAGGCCTTCTGAGTTTTCGTCTAATCGCCCAATGGCCATGGTTTGTTCTGGGAAATCTCCTAATTCTCCCAGCAGTTTTTTGTTTTTTCGCTTGCTCATATTATGCACAAACTGAGAAAGATAACCGTAGGGCTTATGTATTATGAAATGCTGATGAATTACACGAGACATTTACAGGAATGCGTTATTCTAATCCTACTTGCTCTGCGATCCAAGCTCCAAGTGTTTCCACACCATGTTTCGTGCTTGCGCTGGTCTCAAAGGTTACAGGTAATTCTTCAAAATACAAGTCTAATTGCGCTTCAAAAGCACGCATATTGGCTTCGGTTTCTTTGGGTTTTTTCTTATCCGTTTTGGTAAAAACAATACCCACGGGTACTTTATTGGAACCACACCACTCTAAAAATTCTAAGTCAATTCGTTGAGGAGGAATGGCCGCATCTATAAGTACAAATACGATAAAGAGATTCTCACTTTGGATAAGGTATTCCGTAATAAGTCCCTCAAATTGTTCGCGTAGTTTTTTGGAAACTTTGGCGTATCCATAACCTGGTAAATCTACAAGGCTAAGGTGGTGCTCAATATTAAAGAAATTAATAAGTTGCGTTTTACCCGGTTTAGCACTCGTTTTTGCCATATCCCTTTTCATGGTCATGGCATTAATAAGAGAGCTTTTACCTACATTACTTCTCCCTATAAAAGCAAACTCTGGAGTTTTACTGTCTTTTATTTGATCTACATGACTGTAGCTTCTGAAAAATTTTGCCTTTCCGAAATTCACTTTGCAAATGTAGTTTTAAGATTAAGTTAAAGTCTATCTTTACGTTTAAACCAATCCAGTGAAAAAACTTTATAACTTTTTACATGTTCCTAAATGTATATTCACACAACCTTGATCCTTAATCATTCAACCTTAAACCTTATTTTTGCAACGTATTAAAAAAATGGGAACCACCGTAAAACCATATCAGTCCGAAGGCTCTAAAAAAGAGCAAGTACAGCAAATGTTCGATAACATTGCTCATCGATACGATTTTCTGAACAGATTTCTGTCGCTAGGTATAGACAAAGGCTGGCGAAAGAAAGCGATTAAAATGCTCGAAGCTTATCAGCCTAAACGTATTTTGGATGTGGCCACAGGTACGGCAGATTTTGCTATAGCAACGCTCGAAATAAATCCAGAAGAGGTAATTGGTGTAGATATTAGTGAAGGTATGCTCGATGTTGGGCGCAAAAAAATAACCGAAAAGGGTATAACGAATATCCGTCTAGAAAGCGGTGATAGTGAGAATTTGCAATTTGAGGATGCTAGTTTTGATGCAGTTATAGTAGCCTTTGGTGTTCGTAATTTTGAAAATCTAGAGAAAGGTTTGGCAGAAATTAACAGGGTGTTACGTCCAGGAGGTGTTGCAATGATCCTTGAATTTTCAAAGCCTAAAGGCCTTTTTGGTGTTATTTTTAGCATTTACAATAAAACCCTTTTACCACTTTGGGGTAAGTTGTTTTCAGGCGATAATGCAGCATACAAATACCTACCTGAATCGGTAGCAGCATTTCCTGAGGGTGATGAGTTTAAACAAATAATGACGAGCGTTAAATACAAAAATGTGACAGACCGTCGTTTAACTTTTGGAATATGCAGTATATACACAGGATTAAAGTAATAATCTTATTTTTAGTAATATCTATGAGCGCGCAAGCGCAAGAGATAAATCCGCTGTATGATAGAAAACCCGTCAGATTTGGTTTTTCTTTAATGGGCAATACAGCCAAAATGAAGTATTCAGTGAAAGACAATAATCTAAATACGGACACCTTAAAGCTAATAGAGTCTGTATTTTATCCGGGCTTTGGTTTAGGGGGAGTGGTTAATTTTCGACTGGCAGAAAATATTGATTTACGTTCGGGACTTAATATTCAATTCGCACGAAGAGATATGAACTATCAGTTTATACAAACGTCAACACAACCTGCCAAGCCAAAAATAGTTGAAATGGAAGCGACCTATATGGAGATACCAATGACTTTTGAATACAAGAGTGACCGTCATAAAAACTGGAGAATATACTTGCTTGGTGGTGTTACGTATCGATTTGATTTTACCAGCGATATTGAAACAGATAGAAGCGATACAAAGCCAATTGTGGCTTTATACCCAAATACATTTTCTTATGATATAGGATTTGGATTTGATTTTTACTATGACTTTTTTAAGTTCAGTCCTGAAGTAAAATTAAGTAACGGCTTAGGAAATCAAAAAGTGCCGGATAATTTTATTTATGCCAGCAGTATCGAACGAATGTCTCCAAAATTACTTCAATTTAGTCTTATTTTTCAATAGTGTTTTTCAAACTTCAGCACACCGAAAAGGATACCAAAGCCAGAGCAGGTCTTATAACTACAGACCACGGTGAAATCCCAACCCCTATTTTTATGCCCGTGGGCACTCAAGGAACGGTGAAAGCCGTGGACCAAGAGATTTTAAAAAATAAGATAGACGCTAAAATTATATTAGGTAACACTTATCACCTTTACCTGCGGCCAGGATTAGATATTTTAAAAGGCGCTGGGGGGTTGCATAAATTTATCAACTGGGATAGGCCAATGCTTACCGATAGTGGAGGATTTCAAGTATACAGCATTTCTGACCAACGAAAAATAACCGAAGAAGGTGTTATTTTTAGAAGTCATATAGATGGGCATAAATTATTATTTACTCCTGAAAATGTGATGGATACTCAGCGAATTATTGGTGCCGATATAATAATGGCTTTTGATGAGTGTACTCCGTATCCTGCAACGAAAGAATATGCCACTAATTCTATGCACACCACGCATCGATGGCTGGACAGATGTATTACTAGATTTAATGAAACGGAGCCGATTTACGGTCATTCTCAACAGCTTTTTCCTATTATTCAAGGAAGTGTTTTTGAAGATCTAAGATTACAAAGTACCGAATATTGTTTGAAGCAAGATACAGAGGGTATAGCCATTGGCGGTCTTTCTGTGGGTGAACCACATGAGGATATGTATCGCATTACAGAGCAGATTTGTAATATAGTCCCTAAAGACAAACCACGTTACCTTATGGGAGTAGGTACCCCCGCTAATTTATTAGAATGTATTCATTTAGGTATAGATATGTTTGACTGTGTAATGCCAACTAGGAATGCACGAAATGGTATGCTATTTACCAAAGAGGGAACCATAAATATTATTAATAAAAAATGGGAAGACGATTATAGTCCGGTTGATGAAGATCATACACCACAATACAGTAAGGCATATTTAAAACATCTTTTTAAAGCCAAAGAGTATTTGGGTGCACAAATAGCCAGTGAGCATAATTTACGATTTTACTTATGGTTGGTAACCGAAGCACGTAAGCAAATTTTAGCTGATACTTTTTTACCCTGGAAAAATAAAATGATAGCCAAGTTAAACCTACGCTTATGATGGATGATGTATATAGCAGAGCAAAATTATTAAGCAAAACTTGCTTAAAAATAGCCTTGGTGTTGCCTGCAGAAATAACCCTTTGTAATTTAATGAGAGGACAGTTGATTGATCGAGCTACAGATATGGCCATAAAATCAAAAGGTCTTATGATGACACAGAACTCTGATTTTTTTGGTAAAAAATTGAGTGAAGCAAAGGAGGCTGCAGATGGTTGTCACTATTGGTTAGAGTTGATTCAAGAAGAAAATTATCTTGATTCAGCTATCATTAATCCGATTCTGGCAGAAAGTGAAGCTATTTCTCATTTATTTGCAATGGCAATGCGTAAGATTAAACCTAATTATTAGGAGAATCATTGTCTCAAAAACGTAGAGTAAGTGAGATTAACTAAAATAGACTACTACATTATAAAAAGGTTTCTAGGGGCTTTTGCTTTGGCTTTAGGACTTTTTACGGTCATTATTATGGTCTTTGATCTTTCTGAAAAGATTGACGATTTTATGAGAAATGAGGCTCCTTTTAGTGAAATAATTTTTAATTATTATGTCAACTGGATACCGTTTCTTCTGAACCTGTTTAGTCCTGTATTCGTTTTTATATCCGTAATTTTCTTTACTTCAAAAATGTCTCAGAATTCTGAGATTGTGGCCATACTCGCTAGCGGAGTGTCATACAGACGCTTATTACTTCCCTATATTATAACTGCTATTTTTTTGGCGTTGGTGTCGTTTAGCCTGTTCGCATGGATTATACCCAAGGCAGATAAAACACGAGTTGTCTTCGAAAATAAGTACATTAGAGACCAACGACACTATACCGCTTCTCAAATAAAAACACAAATATCCCCGGGGCAAATCTTGAGTATTCGCAATTTTAATTTTTCAGATAGCGCAGGCTTTAAAGTGAGCTTAGAACAAGTTGAAAACGGAAAATTAGTAGCAAAGTTGTATGCTGATAGAATGATATGGAACAAAAGGACTAAAAGTTGGAGAATGCAAAAATGGTGGACAAGAGAGTTTGTTGACGGAATAGAAATTATAGAAAAGGGTGCTGTTATGGATACCTTAATCCCTTTTAACCCAGAAGACTTTTTTAGAAAAAATGACGATGTCCAAATGTTCAATTTAAGTGAATTAGATCATATGATTGCTTCCGAAAAAATGCGAGGGACAGGACATACGTTCTTTTACATAACTGAAAAATATAAGCGATTTGCAATGCCCTTTGCCATGATAATTCTTACTATTATTGGCGTTAGTGTTTCTTCTAAAAAGACAAGAGGCGGTATCGGATTAAATTTAGGGATTGGGTTATTAGTTAGTTTTAGTTTCCTTATCGTATTCCAGTTTTTCTTGGCATACGGATCTAGTGGGGCGTTACATCCACTAATAGCCGTCATAATCCCTAATCTTATTTTCGGTACAATTGCTTTTATTATGTACAAACTAGCCCAAAAATAATGAGTGAAATAAGCATAGAAGAAGGAGGATTTTTACTAATCAATAAACCTTACCAATGGACTAGTTTTGATGTTGTAAAGAAACTGCGTAACATTTCTAGAATAAAAAAAATAGGCCACGCGGGTACGCTAGATCCTTTGGCTACAGGACTGCTCATCGTTTGCTATGGTAAATACACTAAAAAAATAGACTATCTGCAGGCCAAAGAAAAGCAATACACAGGTACGTTTGAGCTAGGTGCCACTACCGAGTCATTTGACCTTGAACAAGAGGTTATATCGGGATTTCCCCTGGATCATATTACCCCTGAGCTTGTTGAGAAAGCTGTTTCTATGTTTAGAGGCGATATACGACAAGTGCCACCTCAGCATTCTGCCATTAGAGTTAATGGTAAGCGCGCATATGAGCACGCTAGAAAAGGGGAGGAAGTGGAATTAAAGTATAGAGATGCGCACATTGCACAATATTTGGTAGATTCTTCTAATTTACCAAGGGTGAGCTTTGATATAATTTGCAGTAAGGGTACATACATACGATCATTAGCCCGTGACTTAGGTGTTTCTCTAGAGAGTGCAGCCTACATGTCATCACTAGTGCGGACAAGAATAGGAGAGTACAATGTGCTAAATGCCTGTCAAATGGAAGATATAAAAACGCAAGAAGATTTTTTCAAGTTTGCACAACAGTTAGAAAATTGAAAGTAATATACGATATATCACTTTTTTCATCAAAAAAACCAATAGTTCTCACACAAGGGACATTTGATGGCGTCCATTTTGGTCATAAGAAAATCTTAAGTCAAGTGGTGTCAGAGGCAAAAAAAATGAAGGGAGAAAGTGTTCTGCTTACATTTTACCCGCATCCCAGATTAGTGCTTAATCCAGATAAAAACGACTTGAAACTTCTTTCTACAATAGAAGAGAAAACAGAGTTGGTTGCTGATTTAGGCATTGATTATTTGATCATAATACCGTTCACGCAAGAATTTAGTCAACTGAGTGCATCCGCATTTGTCAAAATTATTCTAGTAGATAAAATTCATATTGCGAAGCTCATAATTGGCTACGATCATCGTTTTGGCAGAGGTCGAGAAGGAGGGATAGAACAAATGAAAGAGCTGGCGGAGCTACACCATTTTCAACTAGCCGAAATTCCAGCGCAAGATATATCCGAGAGTATTGTAAGTAGCACCAAAATAAGGCAGGCACTTTTAATTGGTGATGTTCAACTGGCAAATCAATATTTAGGTACTCGATATGTAATCAGTGGTAAAGTAGAAGAAGGGCATCAACGAGGCAGAACACTAGGTTTTCCCACGGCTAATATTAGATTAGATAGTAGCTTTAAGCTTGTTCCTTTAAATGGTGTGTATGCAGTGTGGGTATGTATAGACAAAAAAAAGTATCCTGGTATGCTTAATATTGGCTACAATCCTACTTTTGAAGAAAATAAATGGAGCCTAGAAGTACATGTGTTTGACTTTAGTGAAAATGTGTATCATAAGCAAATTTCGGTCGAGTTTGTGGCTAGACATAGGTCCGAGCAAAAGTTCGATAGCCCAGATTCATTAATCAAAGCATTAAGAATGGATGAGAAGAAAATTAGAGAAATTTTGCAAGCTTAGTATTGCCTTTTTGGCGATTACGCTGGCTTTACCAAGTTTTTCACAAGACACTTCCTCTACCTATAGAATTCAATATCCTGATTTTGACGAGGATATTGTTCCCGCACAGATAATATATGGGAATAGTTGGGATCCTGACCATGTTGATAGCCCAGCCTACAATGCAGAACATATGTCATGGGGATTTCTTATTATGTTAGCGGATTCAAATTTTCCATATTGTCACCCTATTAAGGGAAGAGTTACTTCTCATTATGGATGGCGTAAAAGTCGGTGGCATAAGGGCATAGATATAAGCCTAGACATCGGAGATCCAGTATGTGCTGCTTTTGATGGCGTGGTAAGAATGCAACGTTATAATGCTGGTGGATTTGGTAATTACATCGTTATACGCCATGAAAATGGCTTAGAAACGCTATATGCACATTTGTCAGAGGCGATTGTTGAACGAAATCAAATTGTTAGTGCGGGAGATACTATTGGTTTTGGCGGAAGTACTGGAAGAAGCACAGGTCCGCATCTACATTTTGAAGTGAGGATAATGGGCCAAGCTTTTGATCCTGCTCGCATCATTGATTTTACCAATTACAAGCTTGCAGTTCCCCAAGCGTATATCAATCATACATGGTTCCCTTATATAAAACATAAAGTTCAAAGATCAACAGATGAACTGTCCAGTGCGAAAACGCAAGGGAAACCAGTGGTAGTTAATATAGCTCCCAAAAAGTACCACAAGGTAAAAAAAGGAGACACACTGTATGCAATATCGAAGAAATACAACGTCCCTGTCAACACTATTTGTAAGCTGAATAAGATGACTAGGAATTCGCCGCTTTCTATCGGAAAAAATCTTCGGATTAAGTAAGAAATATTATGTTATTGAAACTGAAAAGTTTCTAGAGCACGCATTATATCTGCATTTAAAAAAGTATAAATAGGCATAACACTATCCATTTCAGTCTTTTTATTAAAATAAAAAGAGCCTCTAATAAAATGCTTTTTCCCATCGGTTAAATAAAAGTTAAATGGTGTAGCAGTCTTTCCTTCTAAGTCGTAAATCATTCCATAGAGGCCTTTGGAGCTGTCGGATATTTCACGTTCAATAATTTCTTCTGCTCTTTGTATGTGAGGTGTAAAGACCATCCTGTAGGCATCTTCAGCCAAACTATCTAATTCTTTCGTGCCTGTGATGGGTAAATAACTTAAATGCAATGTAGCGTCAAAAGGCGAGTATACTAAATTGTACCAGCACGTATTTGCAGCATCTCCATAAGGTTCTAGTATACTATATACAGGTTTGTCAAAAGTGAATGGACAGTTAGCATCTGCCTTGTTATATGCCTTTACAGGATATAAAATGCGAGGGTAAGCTTTCGGCTTAGGTATATAGGTGTTGCAACTAAACTGAAGGATAGAAGCAAGAATTAATGTTAAGCTAATAAAGTTAGTCTTCATTGTTTATGATTAAACTTGGGTCTAATTTTAATTGAACTCTTTTTATACGTCTATTATCTGCGGCAATAATGGTAAAGGAAAGGGTGTCTAAAATTATTTTTGTCCCCTTGTTCGGAATTTTGCCTTCTATTTCCATTAATAAACCACCAATAGTATCAGCATCCCCTCTTACTTTTTCAAAGTAGTCATTGGTGAAATTTAGAATCTTGCAAAGCTCAAGTAAGGGAGTTTTTCCTTCAAACTGATATGTTAGCTCGTCTATCTTAGTAAACGAAATCTCATCAATGTCGTCAAATTCATCTTTGATTTCTCCAAATACTTCCTCTAAAATATCTTCCATAGTTACGATTCCTTTTGTGCCTCCATATTCATCTACAACTATGGCCATATGAACCCGTTTATCTTGAAACTCTTGGAGCAGGTCGTCTATTTTTTTATGTTCAGGAACATAAAAAGGTTGTTTTAGTAAGTTTTGCCAATTAAAATTGGTTTTTTTATGAATATGTGGCAAAAGATCTTTGACATATAAAATTCCTCTGACTTGATCAAAGGTATCTTCGTATACGGGGATACGACTATAGCTCCATCCAACTATAGTTGATAATAATTCGTGGGCATCTGTGCTAATGTCTATACCACTTACTTCCGTACGCGGTTTCATTATTTGCTTAACGCTAGTATTACCAAAATTAATTATGCCCTTCAGAATATGCTTCTCTTCAATTTCCTTGTTTTCATCTGCAATATCAATGGCCTGGCTAATTTCTTCTACCGAGATATTATGCATTTGCTTTTTAAGATATTTATCAAAAAGGGATGAACTGGCTGAAAGACCTAGAATGATAGGCTTGAAAATACGATAACATATTTGCAAAGGTTTACCCATGAATCTAACCACTTTTAAATTGTTTTTAGTAGCGTATATCTTTGGGATAATTTCGCCAAGCAGTACAAGAAGAAAAGTGATAAGTACTACTTGTAATGAGAATGCAATGATCTCTTTCTTTAGCATAAAGAAAGGAGTTATCCAATCTTGAAAACTGAATAACGAATCAAAAAGGAATGATGAGAAGATAATTATAAAAACGTTTACCAAATTATTCATTACCAATATGGTAGCCAGTAATCTTTGAGTAGCGGTCTTGCGATCAGGATCATTTATAAGTTCAAGTGCCGTTTTAGATGCATGACTATCTTCTTCGTTTAGAAGCACTAGGTCACTGGGGCTAAGGCTAAAAAAAGCATTTTCAGCACTAGAAAACAGGCCTGAAAGGAAGAGGAAAAAAAGAATAACAATTAATCCAATAACACCAGTGAATATATCACCTGCTACGTTAGAAGTATGTACTTCTGAGGATATGAGAAGTAGAATTTGTTGAAAGGGCTCGGAGTCGGTTTTCAAGATATTTTAGAATTAAAAGGGGAGGTCATCATCGGCGTTATCCATAATGCTATGAATAGCTGCTTCATTTTGCTCTTCAATTTGTTTGACTGCGGCTGGGGCAGGACTACTTGCAACATTATTTTGATTTGATTCACCGGCAGCTTTATCCAACATATTCATGGTGTTTACACGTATGCGTGTGGTATATCGCTTTATTCCGTCTTTTTCCCATTCTTCGGTCTTTAGTTTCCCTTCCACATAGATTAGTGATCCTTTTTTTAAATATTTCTCTGCGACTTTGGCAAGGCCGTCCCACATTTCAATATTATGCCATTCTGTTGTGTCTACTCTATTACCATTTTTGTCGGTATAGCGGTCATTAGTAGCAATTGAAAAATTAGCCACAGCTCTATCCTTGTCGAGATATTTTACTTCTGGATCCTTGCCCAGGTGACCCACTAAGATTACTTTGTTTATCATGTTATTTTTGTTGTTTTAAATATTTTAGGGTTAGCACACTGGTAGGGAATACTTTTCCTAAATCATCTAATTCTATTTCAAATATATTGTTTTTTAAAATTTCAGATCCGGTATTTAGTGATATTGTGTAAAATTTAGCAAATATTTTTCTATGCGTTAGTATGTGCTCTATTTCTCTGATTGAATGCAAATGGATAGTTTTACGTATTCCAAACTCTTCAGTAAAATGGTTTATGACTTCACTATCAGACATTTGCTTCTCTATAAGTGGAAATTGGTATAGATTTTTCCAAATACCCGTTTCTCTTTTCTGAATGTAGGTTTTTGAACCTAATCTCATAACTAAATAAGAATGATAAACCTGAGTGACCTTGGTTTTACCTTCTTTAGTTGGAATTATATTTACTTTTTTTGAGCTCCAAGCTAGACAATTTGTGTTTAAAGGACAATCAGTACAATTTGGGTTGCGCGGGGTGCACTGTAGAGCACCAAATTCCATAATAGCTTGATTCCAAATATCTGGCCTACTGGGATCAAAAATCTGTTCAAGTGCTATTTTTATTTCGGCTTGCCCATCAGGCTTATTAATCGGTTTTTCTATTCCAAATAGGCGAGAAATCACCCTGTTGACGTTTCCATCGATAACCGCATGTGGAAGTCCAAATGCGAAACTAGCAATCGCTGCGGCTGTATAATCTCCAATACCTTTAAGGGCTCTTATATCTTGGTAGTTTGAGGGGAATCGACCATTGTATTGGTATGCAATTACTTGGGCTGTATGATGTAAGTTCCTTGCTCTACTGTAGTAGCCTAAACCTTGCCATAAATTAAGTATATCCTCTTCTCTAGCATCTGCAAGTTTCTTTATAGTGGGAAAATGTTCAACAAATTTCAGGTAATAAGGCAATCCTTGAGCAACACGTGTTTGCTGCAAGAGAATCTCTGAAAGCCATATGTAGTAAGGGTTCCTAGTAGCTCTCCATGGTAAGTCACGCTTGTTTTCTTGGTACCACGGTATGAGTAAAGTTGCTATTTTCAAAATATTTTCAAAAAAAGTACTTACAAATGACAATATGTTTGAAAAAAAACTAAATTTGTCCACTAACTAAAAATTAAAGTACAGAAATGACTAAAGCAGAAGTGGTTACTGAAATAGCCGAGCGAACGGGAGTTGAGAAGACCCTAGTGCAGGAAACAGTAGAAAGTTTTTTTAAAGTGGTTAAAGGGTCACTTTTGAAGGGTGAAAATGTTTATTTTAGGGGTTTTGGAAGTTTTATTATTCAGCAGAGAGCCCAAAAAATAGCAAGGAACATATCTAAAAACACACAAATAACTATTCCTGCACACAACATCCCTAAATTTAAGCCTGCTAAGACTTTTATTGAAAAAGTAAAAAAAGGTTAAATTTCAAAGTTGTAGAATAATTGATTAGAAACAAAAGATACTTGAACACTGTAATTATAGTGTTGGGTGCATTTTTAGTAATTAGCTTAACCTGGGCTGGGTTTATATCCAGTACTAAATCAGTCGCGCCAGCTACAATAGAACCTCACAATCTTAAAGAAACTGAATCCAAAGGGCCTATGATGATCTCTGATTCAGAGTTAGATCCTGACGCCGACTTAAATGAAGTGGTAGACTTAGCTGTAAAAAATATGCAGAGAGGTAAGGAATCAGGAGATATGAATCTAGCTATGAATGAGGGAGTTATGAAACTTTTAGCGGTTGTTAAAAAAGATTCAAATCATATTAATGCGCTGAAATATTTAGGTCTTTTTGCCTTAGAGTCAGGACAAATAGAAAAAGCTGAAAAAAGATTCAAAAAATTAGTACTTTTGCAGCCCGAAAATCAGGAGTTTAAAACGACACTCCAAGAAATTCGTGAGGAGTTAGAACACAAACATTAAAAAAAATATTTGATATAAGTTATGCCAAGCGGTAAAAAAAGAAAAAGACATAAGATTGCTACTCATAAACGTAAAAAACGTTTAAGAAAAAACAGACATAAGAAAAAGAAATAAACCTTAATTCTTAAGAAAATGGCCTACGAAATGATAATAGACGTAGGGTCAGATGGAGAGAGAATAGCTCTACTTAAGGATAAGAAACTTGTTGAATTACACCAAGAAAAAAATGAGAGTGGAAACTTTCTAGTTGGTGAAATTTACTTAGGTAAGGTAAAGAAAATCATGCCGGGACTTAATGCCGCGTTTGTCGACATAGGTCACGAGAAAGATGCTTTTTTACACTACCACGATTTAGGCCCATATATAAATTCATTGGTTAAAATAACCGATGAATCTTTAGATGGGAAACGAACAAATGGGGATTTATCCAACTTTGTTTTAGAACCCGAAACGGTTAAAACTGGTAAAATAAACCAAGTTTTAAAGCGAAACCAACAATTACTTGTCCAAATAGCAAAAGAGCCTATTTCTACCAAAGGCCCACGGCTCACTACAGAAATTTCTGTAGCCGGCAAATACTTTATTTTAGTTCCTTTTTATGATACAGTAAACGTTTCTAAAAAAGTTAGTACTTTAGACGAACGCAAGAGATTAAAGAATCTAGGTAGTAGTTTGAAAACTCCCAAACTTGGTCTTATTTGCAGAACTGCAGCAGAGCAAAAAGGAGGACAAGATCTACATCAGGATATCTTAGAGCTGCAAGAGAAATGGGAAACTATCTTCAAAAAGTTGCCAGGCGCGCAAGTGCGTGACAAGATTTTAGGAGAAGACCAGAAAAGTTTCGCAATTCTAAGAGATCTACTTAGTTATGAATTTACTTCGATTACCGTAAATCAAAAAGTTCTTTACGATGACATGAAAGCACATGTAGAGACAATTGATAAACAACTTCCGAAAGCCTTGAAGTTGTATTCAGGTAAGGAGGATATCTTTTCACATTTTGGAGTCGATAAACAAATTCAAGCTTCTTTTGGTAAGAGTGTGTCATGTGCTGGAGGAGCATATCTGATTATAGAACATACTGAAGCTCTTCACTCTATAGACGTAAATAGCGGTAGTAAACAGTCTAAATCGTCTAATCAAGAGGAAAATGCACTAGCAGCTAATCTTGATGCAGCGAAAGAAATTGCTAGACAATTGCGCTTAAGGGACATGGGGGGTATCGTGGTGATCGATTTTATCGATTTGCGTAGCCCTAATTTTAAGAAGCAATTGTGGAATACATTGAGTGAAGCCATGGCTGACGATAAAGCAAAGCATACTATATTACCAATGAGTAAGTTTGGCTTAATTCAAATTACTAGGCAACGTGTGCGTCCAGAGATGGATATTACAACCGCAGAGAATTGCCCGACTTGTAATGGTACTGGTCAAGTCACTTCGTCGGTTATGATTTTTGACAATATTGTTCAGCAACTTGATTATTTAATTACTACGGCTAAGCACAAAAGAATAACTTTAGTAACCAATCCTTATCTTGCCGCATATACTATTCAAGGGTTCCCATCTCACCGTATGAAATGGTTTTGGGAATACAAGCAATGGATACAAGTAAAAGATGATGTAAAAATGGGTATGATGGAGTATGCGTTTCTAGATGGAAGTAATGAAATTATCAATCTAGATATGCCGTAATGGCAATTAAGCTAATCGTTATAGGTCCCACTAAAGAAACTTTTTATAAAGAAAGCGAAAATGAGTACCTCAAGCGACTTACTAAATACTGTAAGTTAAATTACATCCAAATTCCGGCATCCCGTAAATCTGTTATAAGAGAAGAATGTCTCGCTATGGAATCTAGCAGTATCAAGAAACATATAGGTCCTTCGGATTTTGTTCTTTTATTGGATGAGAAAGGAGATTATTATAGCAGTAGACAATTTGCAGAAGAGCTCAATCTGAAATTAGTAAACCAATCCAATATTACGTTCATAATTGGCGGAGCTTTTGGATTTTCAGATGATATTAGACAGCGAGCTGATTCGCTTTGGAGTTTATCTAAACTAACTTTTCCTCATCATTTGGTGCGAACGGTTTTTTTGGAGCAACTTTACCGAGCTTTTACTATACTGAACGGGGAAAGCTATCATAATGATTGATAAGCTGATAATTTAAAGTTTTAAATAACTAATAATGTTTTATGCTAAACTTTGATATGTTTGCAACGACTTTTTAATTGCGAGGGTAAGAAAAAATGGGAAGAAGTAAAAAAGAAAAACCAGAAGAGAAAAAAAAGATGGGAAGGCCACCTACTAAACCAGTAGTTAAAAGGCCCGCTTACTATGTTAGCGTCAAAGTGAGTAATTCCATGAACTATCAAAATACTAACGTTTTAATTAGTAAAGATACTATCCCAGAAATTAAGCAACTTATCGCCAGATCCCCTCAACAAGTTGAGTTTTTGGGGTATTGGAATGGGAAATCTTACGAAAATGTTGCTGAGATTGACGAGTTTATAAAGACGAGAAAATAGCCTAGTTTGTTTGTAGTCAAAAATTTGAAGGAGTTTACACAAGTGAACTCCTTTTTTTATCACTATTGTTCAATATGTTGAAGAAGTATCCTGTACAATTTTGGCTTTTGTGTTTAAGTACATGGCTTTTTTTCTTCAGTTTTACTTTACTTGTTCCTGAACTATCCGATTATATAACCTCTCTGGGAGGGGAGGATTATAAAGGCGCTACGATAGGCCTCTTTACCATCGCGGCTTTACTATCAAGACCTATTAGTGGCAAACTGGCGGATGTAATAGGAAGGCTGCCCGTAATGATTTTTGGAGGTGCAGTGTGTGTTGTGATGTCCATATTATATCCATTGTTCACTAGTGTTTTTGGTTTCCTTGTTCTCCGTTTTTTTCATGGAATGAGTACTGGATTCATGCCCACAGGTACGGTTGCGTATTTGGCAGATATTATCCCAAAAGATAAGCGCGGAGAGGCAATGGGTTTAATTGGAATAATGAATAATCTAGGAATGATGAGTGGCTATGCTGTAAGTGGTTATGTGGTTCAATATTTAGGTTTAACCAATATGTTTTGGTTATCTGGAGTTATTGCTTTTTTGTCGGTCGCTATTGTTCTTGGTATGGAAGAAAGTTTACCCAACGCCGCAAAGTTGCGAGTTACGCATTTTAAATTAAAAATAGAAGATCTCTGGGATAGTAGAGCTAAAGAACCTGCCATTTTAATGATGCTCACTGTGACTATGTTTGGAGCAATCATTACTTTGATACCCGATTATTCAAAAGGTCTAGGGATTCTAAATAAAGGACTTTTTATTTCTATTATGACGGTTGCTACCATTCTCACACGATTATTTACCAGTAAGATGTCTGACGTGAGAGGTCGCATATTTAGTTGTAAGATAGGAACTGCTTTTTGGATTTTAGGCGCAGTACTTCTTGTTTTCAGACAAATAGAATTATTCTATTTATCAGCTGTTGTCTGTGGTTTTGCCTCGGGTATAAACTCCCCAGCTTTATTCGCTTGGGCAGTTGATGTGGCTAACGGTCATCGAGCAGGCAGAGCAATGGCAACATTATTTATAGCACTGGAAGCAGGGATTACAATTGGAGCATTTGCATCAGCTTTTATTTACAACAATCATTTTGAAAATTTCACGTTCGTTTTCTCAGCCATTGCCATTCTAAATATGGGCGCTTTGACCTTTCTTTTTTTTGGAGTTAAAAATCCTAAAGAGCCTTTACTTAATTAATTGCTACTTTGTAGCGATTAAAAATAAACTTAAAACGTAGGTTTTTAGGGTGTCTTGGAAGAAAAAGTGACCCATAAATTAAGATATGAACAATTACTGTAATTGAGGCGTTTATTTTTTAGTCAAAATAATACATTTGCAGGAAATTTTAAACGTTTTTAATGGGTCAGAATATTAAAATAAAACGCGGATTAGATATTAATTTAGAAGGTTCTCCTTCGAATGATATTTATAGCGTAAATTCCCCTGCTACGTTCGCAATCAAGCCTACCGATATCAAAGGTCTCGTACCAAAGATGAACGTTAAGCAAGGTGACGAAGTAAAGGCGGGTGATTGTCTTTTTACAGACAAGAAGAATGAACGAATTTGCTTCACCGCTCCGGTTAGTGGGGAAATAGCAGAAGTAGTAAGAGGCGACAGAAGAGCTATACTAGCAGTCAAAATATTGGCTGACTCCAAAGTTTCTTTCAAGAGCTTTGATACTAGCGGATACGAAACCAAAAGTGCCGATGAATTGAAGGAGCTTTTATTAACATCAGGTTTGTGGCCGTTCATAGTGCAACGACCATTTGGTGTCTTAGCAGATCCTTCTGTTACTCCAAAAGCTATTCATGTTTCAGGTTTTGATTCTGCTCCTTTGGCAGCAGATGTATCTATTACCTTAAAGGGTGAAGAAGCTAACATAAAAGCGGGATTTGAAGTACTGAAAAAATTAACAAGTGGTAAAGTTCATCTTAATTTACATTCCGCAAAAGATAGCTCTGTTTATGCCGCTGTTGAAGGAGTGGAAAGAAATGACTTTAGTGGACCTCACCCAAGTGGTTTAGTAGGTGTTCAAATTAATAAGATTGACCCCATCAATAAAGGAGAAGTGGTATGGACTTTAAAACCACAGCACGTTGCTTTTATTGGTAAATTCTTTGAAACGGGTAATCTTAATTTGGAACAGACTATTGCGGTAGCAGGTTCAGAAGTATCAAAGCCAGGATATTACACTACTATAGTAGGCGCAGATGTTTCAGGTTTACTTGCCAATAATTTATTGAGTGATAACGTGAGAGTTATCAGCGGTAATGTGCTAACGGGTACCAAAATTTTGAAAAATGGCTATCTAGGTATGCATGATACCCAAATTTCGGTGATACCGGAAGGTGATCATTATGAGTTATTAGGATGGTTATTTCCATCTTACCCTCGCCCTACTATAAGCTCTACCTTCCCAATATTTAAGTTTTTGAAAAAAACATTTAAAGCAAATACCAATCCGCATGGTGAGCACAGAGCCTACGTGGTTACCGGTCAATACGAAAAAGTAATGCCAATGGACATTATGCCTCAGCAATTAATCAAGTCTATCATAGCTAAAGATTTAGAGCAAATGGAAAATTTAGGTATATATGAAGTGATAGAAGAAGATATGGCTCTTTGTGAGTTTGTATGTACTTCTAAAATTGATGTACAAAGAGTGCTTTCGGAAGGTTTAGAACTAATGGCTGAGGAGTCGTAATAGTTACATAGATGAAATTTTTAAGAGATCAAGTTGATAAATTAAAACCAACCTTTTCAGAGGGTGGTAAGTTAAGTTTCTTGCATTCTACATTTGATGCATTAGAAACATTCCTCTTTGTGCCCAACCATACTACACATAGTGGTGGTCATATTAGAGACGGTATAGACTTAAAACGTACTATGTTTATCGTAGTTATTGCACTGCTTCCTGCACTTATGTTTGGTATGTGGAATTTGGGTTACCAATTTCACAGAGCAACAGGAATGGAAGTTAGCTTATTCGAAAACTTTTGGTATGGAATGCTTCAAACCTTACCTATCATTATAGTATCTTATGGTGTTGGTTTAGGTATAGAAATGGCTTTTGCGCAGTTCAAAGGACATCCAGTAAACGAAGGTTTCTTGGTAACAGGATTATTAATACCAATGGTTATGCCTGCAGATGTCCCATTGTGGATGGTAGGCTTAGCTACTGCATTTGCAGTAGTTATTGGTAAAGAGGTGTTTGGTGGTACAGGGATGAACTTGTTAAATCCTGCGCTTACTGCCCGTATGTTCCTTTACATTGGTTATACGCCAGAAATGAGTGGTGATAAGTGTTGGGTGCCTATTGCAGATGGTGTTGCTACCGTGGATGGCTATTCAGGTGCTACAACCTTAGGTAATGTAGGAGTAGCGAGTTCTAATGGTACACCTTGGAGTGATTCATTGTTGTCATGGGGAACGAGTATATCAGATAGTATTATGGGAACAATTCCTGGATCTATTGCAGAAACTTCCGTTATTGCAATTTTATTAGGCGCAGTTATATTAATCGTGACAGGCGTAGGTAGTTGGAAAATAATGTTAAGTACCGTTATAGGTGCTTTATTTATGGGCGGTATTTTGAATCTTGCAGGCGGAAACGCATGGTACGATATGCCAGCGTGGTATCACCTAGTTATCGGTGGATTTATGTTTGGTACTGTATTTATGACTACAGATCCTGTATCTGCAGCTCAAACAGAACGAGGTAAATGGATTTATGGATTCTTCATCGGTTTATTAACCGTACTTATTAGAGTATACAACCCGGGTTACCCAGAAGGAATCATGATGGCGATACTTCTTATGAACGTATTTGCACCATTAATTGACTATAGAGTAATTCAGTCTAACATTAAAACAAGATTAAATCGTGTCAAAGCTTAATAGAAATTCAAACGGGTATATCTTCGGATACGCCATCTTATTAACCCTTGTGTGCGGCACATTGCTAGCATTTGTGTCTGAAGGATTAAAGGAAAAACAGAAAGCAGCTATACTTGTAGAAAAACAGAAGTTTATTCTAAGAGCAGGTTTAGGTGCAACTAGTTTAAATGGGTTAACAGATCCAATGATTACTGAACTTTATAACCAAGTGGTTAAAGTTGAGACAATCAATTCAAAAGGGGAATCTGTTGAAGCAGATGAGGCCAAGCTTTCTATTTTTAAAGAGTATAAGAAACCAGCAGCTGAGCGAACACTACCTGTTTATGTAGTAGGGAAAAAAGATAATCCATCTGAAGTAGAATCTTTTGTATTACCCACTTACGGAAACGGACTCTGGGATAATATTTGGGCTTATGTAGCTATAGACGGAGATGCTGAGACTATTGAAGGTATCGTGTTTGACCACAAAGGTGAAACTCCAGGATTAGGTGCAAGAATTACAGACGCTGAAATTCAAGAACGATTTGTAGGTAAGAAATTAGCCTATGAAGCAAGTTCGATAAATGCCCCTGATTTTCAAAAAGGAGAAGGCAATAACTTTGACAATGAACCTCAAAAAGTAGATGGTATGAGTGGAGCTACAATCACTGGAACCGGTGTAAATGCAATGCTTGATGCATATATGACCTTATATCAACCGTACTTAGTTACTAAAAAGAAATAATATGAGCACAGAAGTAATCGATAAAGTAGAAGTGAAAAAAGAGACAGAAGCTCTTTTTTCAAAAAAACGCAAATCCCTGGTTAGCAATCCAATGGATAGTGACAATCCTATTACAATACAAGTATTGGGAATATGCTCAGCTCTAGCCGTAACTATTGCATTACAAGGAACTCTTATTATGGCTTTTGCTGTAATGTTTGTGGTTATGATGGCTAACGTTGTAATCTCTGCACTTAGAAATACAATACCAAATAGAATAAGAATCATCGTACAATTAGTAGTTGTAGCTACATTAGTGGCTACCGTAGATCAGACACTCAGAGCTTTTGCTTACGAGCAATCAAAAGCTCTTTCGGTTTTTGTTGGTCTTATTATTACTAACTGTATCGTTATGGGTCGTCTCGAGGCTTTTGCTATGGGAAACAAACCATGGGATTCACTATTGGACGGTTTTGGAAATTCTTTGGGTTACGCTTGGATAATTATTGCCATCGCGTTTGTTAGAGAATTATTAGGTGCTGGTAAATTATTGGGATTTCAAGTACTGGATAAAGCATGGTATACTGCTAACGGATTTTTCGCAACTCCCGCTGCAGCATGTATCATTTTAGGTGTTATCATCTGGATACTTCGTGCAAGAAGCGGTTATGTAGAAGATTAATAGTTGTACGTAAATAATATTAAGATTTTTAAAAAATGGAAAATTTATTAAACATATTCGTAAGGTCAATCTTTATTGACAATATGATATTCGCTTACTTCCTAGGTATGTGCTCATACTTGGCAGTATCCAAAAAATATAAAACAGCTACAGGACTAGGCGCAGCTGTAATTTTTGTGTTAGCCATTACAGTTCCACTTAACTGGTTAGCCTATAATTATTTATTAAAAGAAGGTGCATTAACTTGGGTAAGTGAAAACTTAGCTGATGTAGATTTGGAAGTACTTAAATTTATCGTATTCATTGCAATTGTTGCAGCTTTTGTACAATTGATAGAAATGATAGTAGAGAAGTTTTCACCTTCACTGTACAATGCGTTGGGTATTTTCTTGCCTCTAATCGCAGTAAACTGCTCCATTCTTGGTGCAGCCTTGTTTTTACCTTCACGTGAGTACAATTTAGCCGAAGCGACTACATTTGGTGTTGGTTCAGGTGTTGGATGGTTTTTAGCAGTAGTGTCGCTTGCCGCTATCAGAGAAAAAATGGCTTACAGTGATGTGCCTAAGCCATTAAGAGGATTGGGAATTACTTTCATCGTTGTGGGTCTTATGGCCTTTGGCTTTATGAGTTTCGCAGGATTTAAACTTCCATTTTAAGAAAAGTAAGAAAAATGTTATTAGCAATAAATCAAACAGTAATCATACTAGCGGCAGTAGTATTTACGCTCGTTATAATACTCTTAGTAACTATGCTTGTAGTTGCAGCTAAAAGATTAGTAAACTCAGGTGCAGTAAAGCTGACCATTAATGGAGAAAGAGAAGTAGAAGTGGAAGCGGGTGGTACCCTCTTGGGTGCATTACAACAAGCAAATCTATTTTTACCTTCTGCATGCGGCGGAGGTGGTACTTGTGCAATGTGCAAATGTCAAGTTATGTCTGGTGGAGGTGACATACTTCCTACAGAAACAGGACATATTAAACGTAAAGATCAAAAGGATAATTGGAGACTCGCTTGCCAAGTTAAGGTGAAAGAGAATATGGTAGTTGAAGTTCCAGAGGAAGTTTTTGGGATTAAAAAATGGGATTGTACAGTTGTTTCAAACTATAACGTAGCATCATTCATCAAAGAATTTGTAGTTAGACTCCCAGAAGGTGAGCATCTTGATTTCGAAGCAGGAGGATATATTCAAGTGGATGTTCCACCAATAGAAGTTGATTTTAGTACTATAGATATTACTGCTCATCCAGAGTTGGTTGCATTGGGTAGAGACCCTATGGATTTTAAATCTGAGTGGGATAAATATGCTCTTTGGGATCTCAAAATGATTAATGATGAACCAATTTTTAGAGCATACTCGATGGCTAATCACCCAGCAGAGGGTAATATCGTTATGCTGAACATACGTATTGCCACCCCGCCATGGGATAGAAAAAATAACAAATGGATGGATGTAAATCCGGGGATTTGTTCTTCATATGTTTTCGGTTGTAAACCAGGCGATAAAGTAACTGTCTCAGGCCCTTATGGAGAATTCTTCATAAAAGAAACTGGAGCAGAAATGCTGTACATAGGGGGTGGAGCTGGAATGGCGCCTATGCGTTCTCATCTTTTCCATTTATTTCACACACTAAAAACTGGTAGAAAAGTAACCTATTGGTATGGAGGAAGAAGTAAAAGAGAATTGTTTTATCTAGATCACTTCAATAAAATAGCTGCAGACTTCCCTAACTTTAAATTTTTCATCGTCCTATCGGATGCTGTGCCAGAAGATAACTGGGTTGCTAAAACAGATGTTAACGATACCACTGGAGATGGATTTACGGGCTTTGTACATCAAGCCGTGATAGATCAGTACTTAAGTAAACATGAGTCGCCTGAAGATATTGAATTCTATTTCTGTGGACCTCCGATGATGAACCAAGCGGTACTTAAAATGTGTGACGATTGGGGCGTTCCTCCTGAAAATGTGGCATTTGACGATTTTGGCGGTTAAGTCATTCAGCGAAAATTCAAATGAATTTATATTATAAAACTAAAGGCAGAGTAATCTGCCTTTTTTTTGTGTTATCAATACTGGAGTCTTGCAGTAGTGATAAGAAAATAGTTACCCAGAGACTTGAAGGTAATGCGATTGGAACAACATATCATATTTCCTATTTGGGTGACGAGATTAAAAATTTATCCCAAAAGATTGACTCCATAACGGTTGCGGTAAATCACGGATTATCCACGTATCAGGTTAATTCGATGGTAACAGCATTCAATTCAAATTCTGATTCTATTTGGAAAATTCCCTCAGAGTATGATCATTATACTGACGATATGCAGCATTTTATCGAGATGCTGACTTTATCTAAAACGATTACGCAAGAAACGTTAGGTGCTTTTGATCCATCTGCAGCATCACTTTTTGAAGTCTATAATAGGGCTAAAAAAGATGGTGTATTTATGAAAGATTCAGATGTTGAAGAGTGCAAAAAGCATCAAGGAATGGAAAAAATACAGTTTGATGAAAAGGGTAATCCCTATAAACTAGATTCTCTTGTTGCAGTTAATTTTAATGCTATCGCCAAGGGTTATTTAGTAGATATTATTTCGCTTTATCTGGAAACCAACGGGGTTATGGATTTTATGGTAGAGGTGGGTGGAGAACTTAGAGTGAAAGGTAAGAATGATGAAGGAACATTTTGGAAGGTGGGCGTAAATACACCAATAATCAATGCAAATCCTTCAGACTTCTTCACTGTCCTGGAGCTTGAAAACGTATCCTTAGCCACAAGTGGAAATTACCAAAACTTTTATGAAGTTAATGGAAATATAATTGGTCACACCTTAGATCCTAGAAGTGGTAAGCCGGTTATAAATACATTGAAAAGTGCAAGTGTGCTGCACGATTATTGTGCCGTTGCAGATGCGTATGCTACCGCATGTATGGTCTTGGGTCTGGATGAGGCAACTAAGCTTATAAAAGCAAATAAGAGCCTTTCAGCCTATTTTATTTATGACGATGGAACTTCACTGAAGGGCGTGTACGTAGAATAAAGGTTAAGAAGCGTATCCCTTGATAACGCAGACGAGAGAAAACTTCTCACCCTAATATGTTTTGCTAGAATAGATTAGAACAAAAAATAATCGCTTACTTTGTTTTACTTTATTAAAAAGCATGAATGATCTAGCCAAAAATGTAGCCGAACGCTTTATGCGTTATGTACAAATAGATACACAAAGTGACCCTAACAGCGTCTTGTTTCCAAGTACCGAAAAGCAGAAAAATTTAAGTAACATACTGGTAGAAGAATTATTGTCTATAGGTGTTAATGATGCCTATATGGATGAACATGGTTATGTGTTTGGTACGTTGTCGAGCACTTCAGCTAAAGAGAATTTGGAGACAATTTGCTTCTGTTCTCATGTGGATACAGCGCCAGATTGCAGTGGGACAGACGTTAGGCCCATACTTCATGCTAATTATCAAGGTCAAGATATCATCTTGCCAGACGATACTACTCAGGTTATTACCATCGCACAACATAAGTATTTATCAGAGCGTATCGGAGACGATATAATTACAGCGAGTGGGAAGACTCTCCTTGGAGCAGACGATAAGGCTGGGGTGGCCATCATAATGCAACTAGCGGCAGAATTGGTAAACAATCCAACAATTAAGCACGGGGATATCCGAATTCTATTTACACCAGATGAAGAAGTAGGAAGGGGAGTAGAAATGCTGGACATGAAAAAACTGAATGCCGATGTTGGATATACTTTAGACGGAGGGCCAAGAGGCTCACTCGAAGGTGACACGTTTTCGGCGAACGCTATGACCATTACATTTCACGGCATAAGTGCTCACCCAGGGTATGCAAAAGGTAAAATGGTGAATGCAGTAAAAGTTATTAGTCATTTTATGGAATCCTTACCGGCAATAGGTTTTTCGCCAGAAACAACGAGTGGCTCTGAAGGATTTGTTCATCCCTATAACTTGAAAGGGCAGTTGGAAACAGCGAGTGTCGATTTCTTAATACGAGATTTCACTACTGCTAATTTGGAGAATCACCAGGCCGTATTGATTGAACTAGCTGAAGCAACTATAGCCCGATTTCCAGGTGCTAGATATGAAACTAGAATAAAGGAACAATATCGCAATATGCGAGAAGTGCTAGATACCAAACCCTATATAGAAGAATATGCCGTAGAGGCGATGCATCGTGTGGGCATAAAACCTAGACAAGACCTTGTTCGTGGAGGTACGGATGGCTCACGCTTATCGTTTATGGGTTTACCATGTCCGAATCTTTTTACCGGTGAAATGGCCATACACGGCAAACACGAATATGTGAGCGTGCAAGACATGGAAGCTGCGATAAAAACATGTATCGAGTTGGTGCAGGTGTATGAAGAGAAGGCTTGAGACATGGAATTGATACTATCCCCTATTTTTACTCGTTAAGCGTAAATGAGATATCCTCTAGTTCTTTTTGCCCTAATACTTGCAGGCGCTTCTGGTGCTCAAAGTTCATTTGAACTCTTTGGGGAATCGAAATACTTATATACGACCGTGCGCCAAGTACTCGGTGTTTCCTATAAAGTAAATACCTACACCCACTCGTTATACTTTAGCTATGACAAAGCGAGCTCTGATCAGCGAAACGTAGGAGTAGGATATCAGTTGGGTTACACCTTGGCCAGTGGATGGGGTATAGATGCAAGTATACAGGGTAGATTTGGAGAATTCCGTACGGGCTCCAAAGATATTGGTGGGCTGGTTGTTTCGTGTCACGGAAAATTCGTGCTGGAGGAAGGCATTGGATTGCACTATCAGCTCAAACGGAAATTTTTAAACGATAGATTAACTGTTCAGCCGTTTGTGCGTATAAGCTTTGCACAAGGTTTTGATCAAGTAGAAGAATTAGAAAATTCACCGATAAGTTACGAGTGTGATATCCCTTTACGTGATGTTTCGTATCCTTATCTAGGCTTGCAATATAGATTTAGGTTAACGAAGTAGCTTATTATAAATTGAATGAAAATAAGTGGATAGTGTACTTTATAAGTTAAGAATAGCGTTCGCACAACATCATATATAAACTCATGACAGAGATTTTCAAGGTTGAGAACCTTAAAAAGAAATTTAACCGATCCGGGTTTCAACTATCCGTAGACCAGCTCTCGCTATTAGCAGGTTCAATAACGGGGGTTGTTGGAGAAAATGGAAATGGTAAAACCACATTACTTGATATTATAGCGGGAGAAACCAAAGCCAATGGTCAATTTCATTATTTTGGAATTGAAGCAAATAGCCATACCAATTGGTTAGAATTAAAAAACAATATTGGTTTTATCCCCCAGCGTATACCAAGGTGGTACGGTACACTAGAGCAAAACTTGGTAATAAAAGCTGCCTTAGAAGGTATTTCTGCCGGCAATATTGATGGAGAGTTGGACAAGTTATTAGATTTTTTAGGTTTGCAAGAATATCGAAAACTTAATTGGACTGAGATATCGACAGGATATAGGCTTCGATTTGAGTTAGCTCGAATTCTTATAGGCAATCCCCGATTATTGGTTTTGGATGAGCCACTAGCTAATCTAGACATAAATACACAACAGAAATTTCTTTCTGATTTAAAAAAATTATTAGCGAAAAAAGACTATCCATTAGCTGTAATTCTTAGTAGTCAACAATTGCATGAAATAGAATCTGTGGCAGACCAAATGCTATTTATTAAAAAGGGAGAAGTGTTGTATAACGGAAATTTAGCCAATATAGCTCTAGACGAAGAGCATGTGTACGAGCTCCAACTTAATGATAGAGAAGGGCATGATACAGAAGCTTACTTTGATAGTATGGGATATAAGGTATGTATTGTAGGTCCTTATTACCAAATAACCACGAAGCAATCCGTTTCTATATTTTTAAAGACTCTGAGTGATAACGACATGGAGATTAAGTATTTTAGGAATTTGAGTAACTCAACTAAACGATTTTTTAATAACTGATGCTTCAAAGATTTAAAAACTGGGATGTTCGTATAAGCAAGTCTTATCCGAAAATATGGATTCTTGGAGTTCATATTTATCTTCCTATATTAACCATAATGGCATTAACTTTTTATGCCTTTGGGTGGGCTTATAACATAACGAATATGCCGCCTATGAGAGAAGTAAATGATTATGGATATGGCCTACTTCAATTTGCGATTTTGCCAATGCTTCTGGCAGGAATTATGTATTTTATACGGCAAATTAAATTTAACTCTTTGCGTGTACACCACCATTTGCCTTATAAAAATCCCTACTTAAGTTTTATAACGTTCGTGATTGTATTTTTTATCATTACAGCAACGCCATTTATAGCTGGGGTAGGAATGCATCATAAGTTTAGTAAACAGATAGATGAACGTCAATTTATTGAAGACCTGTCGATATTAAACAAAGGATATTCTCACTTTTATCAAAAGGAGTTCACTGGGGTAGTATATGCAGCATCAGTAAGCATGGTAAGTGATAGTGATTTGGAAGTAGTTCAATCTCCAGAAGGGAAGCAAACTATTGTAGAGACGTATCGGTTAGATAAAGCCACAGGTAATCTCATTCTTTATAGAGAAATAGCTCATAGAGAGGTAGATGGCAATTATATCGGAGATACATCGTTGCAATGTTATGCGCGCTATGGTTGGGATACCATAAGTGTGGCTCAAGCTCATCAAGAAATGCACGATTTTATAGATGCTGCACCCCGATATTATGGCGAAATCAAGGATAAGGATGTTCAAAAAATTTTCATGCAACATCTCTTGCATGTTGCCAAGTATAGAGACACAGAAGATTATAATAGTCCGGATTTTAATCAAATTGGGGATAGAAATCGTTTTGAAAGTACGTTAGGGACATATTCAGCAGTAATTACCAAGGATGACGTATTTATAGGTTCCTCATTAGGATTTTGGCTTTATTATATTATCTTCTCTCTTAGTGTGAGTACTATTTTATTTATAGTATGTTCCGTGAGAATAATAGATTTTGGTTGGTCAATGCTAGTTGTGGCTCTTACGGGAATGTTTGTGATGATAGCCAACGGACTGCTCACTGTATTTCGCTGGTTACCTTCCAATACAGAGATTCAGTTTAACCTAATTCTTATTACGGTTCTTGTCGTTATTTTTATGTTGTTAATTGGAGCAAAATGGCTAAAATCAAGTATAAGTAAAGCGTTTACGATTGCGTTGCAGTTATTACTTCCGGCCACTGTTTTTGCTTACTTCGGACTATTTGATAATTTGCATGATTGCCCTTATCGCGGAGAAAATTGGGCTGAACAGTGCAAAGATTTTGAATATTTTACCAATACAGATTACTATTTAATGGCTTATGGGATTTGTGTTTTGGCTAGCCTATTCGGGGTATATGTTTTTAATCGCATTTATATCCGACAATACGTCCATCCAAAACAACAGTAGACGTTACCCGATAACGAGGCAGTAGAATAAAATTAAGCAGGGGCCTCTTCGCTCTTACATTCTTCGGTAGGCATTGCGCCACACATGGTGCACGCAACTCCTTCTTCTTGCATCATCGGGTTTTTACCCGCACAACCGCCTCTGACTTCTCCATTTTTTACTAAAAAAAGTCGAACGGCCATACCTATTAAGGCGATGGTTAATAGGGTAAGAATTAATCCAAGTACTACTAGAAATTGCATGACGCAAAGGTATTCGATTAAACATAATATAACCGGTCATTTTGCCGATACATCTGTCATATTTACCGACGAAAATGGTAAGGTAACTTTTTGGCACTATATTCGTAAAACTTAAATTAGTAATCGTGCAAAGTCACTTTATGCTTAAAAGACCAAAATTTATACCGAAATCAACCTTAGTTATTATTGCACTTGTGGTGCTTAATCTTATTGTTTTTCTGGCCGTTTCATCTGGTATAAACATAAGTCACAAGCACAGGACTACAGATAACATAATAACGAATGCAGACGATAATAACTACTTCAAAGCAGGCGTTAATGTACTGGATTGGAGTTACGCTCTTCTTCGGTATTTTAATAAATAAGAGGTTAGTAGATATTTAGCTGACATTTAGCCTAGCTATGGCCAATATCTTATTTCTTGTTTTACCTTTGGTTTGAATAAAATGGAGCACACCGTTAAGTCATTTATTAACAGCACCCAGTACAAGCAACTCACGAAGTATAACCTTCATCATGTTTTACTTTGGCTGGTTTATTTTATGTTTTGGGTCTATGTGCTTAGTCCCGGAAGCAGCACGTTAGATTTTTATATCAACTCATTCGTCATTGTAACTATTCATGCATTGGTGAGTTATTTTAATATCTACTTTCTCTTTCCTGTCTTTTTACAAAAAAGGGATTATTTAAAGTATTTTGCAGCAATATCACTCACTATTTCTCTTGGAACCTTTTTAGAGTCGGGTGCTTTTTTAGCCCTAAATACCATTGGTCCAGAGGATAAATTAGCGCTACTTTCCATACGTTTTTTGTTGACTTCTGCCATGGCTATAATTTACACAACGGCTATTACTATGAGTTTGAAATTAGTGAAACATTGGTACGAAAAAGAACGTCTCGCTAAAGTGTTAGAGAAGTTAAATGCCGAGACCGAACTGAAGTACCTTAAATCACAAATTAATCCGCATTTTCTGTTCAATAGTTTAAATAGTATTTACGCCTTATCACTTCAAAAATCTGATTTCACACCGGATTTAATTTTAAAACTAAGTGATATTTTGCGTTATCTGTTGTACGAAGGGAGTGAAAAAAAAGTAAGTTTAACGCAAGAGATAAAGTATTTAAGGAGTTACTTGGAGCTAGAAAAGGTTAGGCATGGAGATCGTATGGATTTGCAAATTGAAATACAAGGAGAAACAGATTCATGTGAGATAGC
>JAFMCI010000043.1 GCA_017857855.1 Bacteroidia bacterium
GGTCTTGAGTCATTAGACGTACCTACGGCTCCACCTCCTAAGTATCTTAGGTTTATAAATGAACTTACCTCTTTGGTTAACTTTAGACCACCTCGCAAGCTCGCATCTAAAATAGCACCTACTATTTCAGTATCACTTCCATTCAGATAGCTTACTGGTGCATATATCCCATCGGCTTCTACCTCCGCAAACGCCCTTTCATTTATTTTATATTTGCTTCGTAACTTCAGTGCAGGAACTATCCCCACGTCTCTATTGGTTCTAAAAAGTGACCCATCTCCAGAAGTAAATGATATGGTAGCATTTCTGATTTGCACAGTGCCACCTATGGCTAAGTTTAGATTTTTGCTGTTGGGTAAGACTTCTCTCAAATAACTGAAACGGTAAAATGGAAAATTGTAGAGTAGTTTTACATTGCTAGCAGCAGGAAACACTTGATTGTCTACTATTAAATCGTCATTCAAATACACTTGCGACTCAATTTTTAATGGCTGATATAATAGAACAAATGTGTTCCTTTTCTTCCATTCTAGCTCTAGAGATAGTCTTGATATGGGGAATAGAACATCTTGTCCTCCATCGTTTTTATAATCAAAATAGGTTCCATTTTGCCCAAATTGCACTTTGTGGTCTAGCACACCCAAAAAACCAATTTCTGCTACCGCTTTGAACTTGTAATTTTCAGACGTAAAACTACTGGAAGTTTGAGCATTAGTCACTGATACTAAAAAAATAGAAGAGCACAAAACCATGCTCCACCGTAATATTGTTTTTTCTATATTTGACATAACTCCAACAGGTTTTTAAAAAATAAAACGTTTCTAGTAACTCCCTTCCACGATCACTTTCACCGCCTCAGGAGTAACTGTCTTGTGCTCGCCAAGAGCTATCCAGCCGCGTTCACGTAGTGTTTCACTTACTTTCTCCGCAGTTCCCTCACAGTCGTCAATGTAGTCTGATAAATGCGTTGGAATGTCAAGCGATTCAAAAAATTCTTCTGTCTTTGTAATGGCCATTCTCGCTCGCTCTTCGAGTGTACCTTCGGTTATGTTCCAAACGCGTTCACCGTATTGAGCTAGCTTTTCTTTTTTGCTTTCTAGGAAATGATGATAATGTCTTGGTGCTATTATGGCCAACGTTCTTGCATGATCTATACCATATAGTGCAGTGAGCTCATGACCTATAGCGTGAACTGCCCAATCGGTAGGCACCCCTTTTTGCAGTAGTCCATTGAGTGCCATAGTACAACACCACATAAAGTTAGCCGCAGAAGTATAGTCAGCTGGATTGTCCATTACCTTGGGAGCTGTTGCTACAAGACTATTCATGACGCTTTCTGCAAAACGATCTTGTAAGTCTGCACCTATAGGATAAGTCATATATTGCTCCATCACATGGGTATACGCATCGGTTATTCCATTGGCAAGTTGATTCTTTGGAATAGAAGCAACTACAGAAGGATCTAAAATACTAAATTTGGGGAAAAGTCCCGGTCCGCCCATCGCTAGTTTTTGACCAATTTCCCTGCGAGAAATAACCGAACCACTATTCATTTCGGTGCCTGTGGCGGGAAGTGTTAGTACCGTACCAAATGGCATTCCTACATCCGTTCTTATCGCCTTTGCCAAAATATCCCAAGGCTCCTCGCCTTCGTAAAGTGCTGCTGCTGACAGAAATTTAACACCATCTATAACAGAACCACCTCCTACAGCAAGTAAAAAATCAATTTTTTCCGATTTGATAATAGTCAATGCATCCATCAAGATTTCATATTCAGGATTAGCAGGTATTCCCCCAAACTCTATGTAATCAAAATTCTTAAGAGCTTCGGTTACTTGCTCGTAAACTCCATTTTCCTTGATACTTCCGCCACCATACAGCAACATAATATTGGCGTTAGGAGGAAGTTCTTGGGTAAGTTTTGCTATGGTATCTTTACCAAAATGTATTTTAACTGGGTTTATTAATTCGAAATTACGCATACTAGTGTAACGAAGTAAACCAAAATTTGTTGGAATTTATTTAAAACCTTAACTCCTTCACAACAAATCGAGCAAACAACTCCTCTGAGTACCAGTTATATTTTTTGGTAAGGGCTATCGCTTTTTTATGATGTTCGTTTTTGTAGGCAAATTGCATTATGGCTTCTTGGTTTTTCCACAGGCTAAATGTTGCCATTTCTAAAAGAGGTATATCTCCTATTCCTTTGGTAAATAGTAGTCCAGGGTTGTCCCACAAATCCTGATGTGACGTGGGCACATAGTTCCAAAATCTAAAGAGTTTATGCCATTTTACGGAGGCCCGAGTTATTACCCCTATTTGGTCATGCTCACTTACGGTCAAATGCTTCATAGCTGCGAATGGAGTTTTACCATCCCACGTTCCATTTACTTTTATGCAACGTAAATCGTAGTTTATTATCTTAGCGCAACGCTGTTTATACTCGTTTATAAACGAACTATCCTTAAAAAACAGCCCTGCGTCGTCTTCTGATTCCCAAACGGCTAAAAAAGCATATTCTGACCAGTCGGGCAAAACACTAAATCCTTTTTTGCCTGTACCTAGAAGTTTAAAAAATAACAGACCTTTAGTGTTCTTAACAAGCCGTGGCCCACCTCCCATCATTTTGAAGGCCCAATACCTATGGTCTGTAAAAGTGAAAAAAGTTAGTGTGGTCATTGTTAGTCTATGTAACACAAAGGACGAGTAATTGTTAGGAAAGCATTGTAACCGAGTGGGCTTGCGTACGCGATATTTTTGCGATTGAGCAGAAAAACATCGACTAGGTTACTTTTATTACTTCAATATATCTCCCACATTTGCTTTAATTTTATGAGCAATGTCGTCAAGCGGCAAGTCATTGTCATCTAGTCCAAAAGGGTCTTCTATTTCCTCAGCAAGTACTTCTATACTTACCAAAATATAGAATATAAAAACTGCAATAAGAACCGTACCATACCCAAAAGACGACACAAATCCAACGGGCAGTGTAAACACATAAATGAATATAAATTTCTTCAAAAACAGATTGTAGGAGTAAGGCATAGGTGTGTTTTTTATTCGCTCGCAAGCACCTGTTATGTTTGAGAAGCTGTTTAAATTGGTGTCCATAGCCAAGTATTCTATATCGCTTATTTCACCTGTGTTTTTCATAATACGCAGTCTGTTATACATGAGTTGAGATATATAGCTGGGCTTATGAGATGCAGCATAAAAACCTTGATTTTCCTCTTCCGATAGAGCTATGGTAAGCTCTTCAGACTCATCTCGTAAGTGCCATTTTAGGGCAAATACATAGTTTGAAATCATCCGCTTAAAAAACGATATCGTATTTTTATCATTAGTGGTAGATGCTATCTTTATGGCTAGCGTACGCGTATTGTTTACCAACTCTCCCCACTTTTTTCGTCCTTCCCACCAGCGGTCGTACGCAGTGTTAGTTCTGAAAACAAGGAGCAGAGATAGTACAAATCCAATGAGTGAATATACCGCAATGGCATCCTTAAATATATGCAAGTCCTTGAAGTAAGTGAGCTCCACGTGTGTTAATACAGCCGTCATACTGGCCAAAATCAACATCTCTGGCAATAAGATTCTTAATGTATCGCTTTTGGGTACTTTGAGTATCTGCGTAAACCAAATTTTAGGGTTGTACTTTATCATTCTTGGCCAAAAGTAAGAGATTATTGTCACTTGCCATTACATGTATTTTTGCGTTAATTCGCAAAATGTCACGCTACATAGCCAAAAACCTAAGCGACTACAATCAACTCTATGCTGAGAGCCTTTCTAATCCCTCACAATTTTGGGGAGAATTTGCCGCACAAGAATTTACGTGGCACCGCAAATGGGATAATGTACTTGACTTTGATCTTACCAAGCCTAACGTAAAATGGTTTGAAGGCGCTAAACTTAATATTACCGAAAACTGTATCGATCGGCACCTTGCCACAAAAGGTGAGCAAACAGCAATCATCTTTGAGCCTAACGATATTCACGAGCAATCACTGCACATAACCTATAACGAGTTGGCCAAAAATGTAAATAAAACGGCCAATATGCTCAAAGCCAACGGAGCCAAAAAGGGCGATAGAATATGTTTATACATGCCTATGACTCCAGAACTAGCCTATGCCGTGTTGGCGTGTGCCCGCATAGGAGCAGTGCACTCAGTCGTATTTGCCGGTTTTAGTGCTAAGAGTTTAAGCGACAGAATAATGGATGCTCAATGCTCCATCGTACTCACCGCAGATGGCGGTTATCGCGGCGCTAAAATAACTCCTCTCAAGGAAATCACGGACGAAGCGCTAGAAAGCTGTGATTGTGTAAAAAAGGTTATTGTACTAAATAGAACCAATACCAAAATTCCTATGGAATACGGTCGAGATGTATGGTGGCAAGAAGAATTTGAAAAGGCGAGCGATATCTGTGCAGCAGAGATAATGGATGCTGAAGACATGCTCTTCATACTTTATACCAGCGGGAGTACAGGCAAACCAAAGGGCATGGTGCATACCTGCGGCGGGTATATGGTGTATACCAACTATTCTTTTCGGAATGTTTTTCAATATCAAGAAGGAGAAATATACTGGTGTACTGCCGATATAGGTTGGATAACAGGACATAGCTACATAGTATATGGACCACTGAGTGCCGGAGCAACAACTGTACTATTTGAAGGGGTGCCAAGTTACCCTGATATGGGTCGTTTTTGGCAAGTAGTAGCCAAACATAAAGTCAATATTTTTTACACCGCACCTACAGCTATTCGATCATTAGCCACCTGTGATATAAACTTAGTAAACCAACATGACTTATCAAGCCTTCGTAAACTAGGTACGGTAGGTGAACCCATCAATCTTGAGGCTTGGGAATGGTACGACGAACATATTGGTAAACAAAAATGCCCCATAGTGGATACCTGGTGGCAAACCGAAACTGGAGGAATTATGATTAGTAGCCTAGCGGGAGTAACCAAAGACATACCTACTTTTGCTACGCTTCCTTTACCTGGCATACAACCTTGTCTGATGGATGAGAATGGACTGGAATTACCCGAAGGAGAACAAGAAGGTAGACTTTGCATAAAATTTCCATGGCCTAGCATGGCACGTAGTATTTACGGAGACCACCAACGCTACGCAGACACCTATTTTAGTACATTCCCTGGCAAGTATTTTACGGGAGATGGAGCAAAACGCGACCTTGAAGGCAACTATCGCATTACAGGCCGGGTAGATGATATAGTGATTGTAAGCGGACACAACCTAGGGACTGCGGAAATAGAAAATATAATAAACGAACATCCCCAAGTAGCCGAAAGTGCTGTAGTTGGTTATCCGCATGATGTGAAAGGAAATAGCATATATGCCTATGTCACACTTAAGACTGACGCTAGTAAACATACTCAATTTGAAAATGAGATAAAAGAGTTGGTTTCAAGAACCTTAGGTCCTATTTCTAAGCCTGAAAAAATTCAATTTACGTCAGGTTTACCTAAAACCCGTAGTGGCAAAATAATGCGTAGAATCTTAAGAAAAGTGGCTGCCAACGAGCTAGAAAACTTAGGCGATATAAGTACTCTGCTCAATCCAGAGTGTGTAGAAGAAATAATTGCGGGAAGGAGATAGAGTAACTGATTTAAGATCTAGGATATCCCATCTAGGACTCCTGTCTCTTTTTGATAATGGCGGACCTAGTATAGAAACGCCCCTTGGCAAGGCAAGGGCATTCTTCAAATTCTTTACTGATTTAACCTAAATAGAGCATACATAACTTCCGTTACTATAACTGCCCAATCTCCCTCACTAAAGCCTCTACATTTTCACTAGGAGTTGCCCAACTGGTAATCAAGCGAATAGCCGAGTGGTTTTCATCTATATTTCTCCAGTGATGAAACGCAAAGTTTTGTGCTAAATGCTCAATCTGCGTATTGCTTAAAATCGGAAAAATTTGATTGGTAGTAGTATTTTCCCAAAATAAAATTCCCTTGTCTGAGAATGCTTGCTTCAATTTCATGGCTTGCTCATTAGCATAACGAGCTAAGTCAAAGTACAAGTCATCACGCAGCAATTCTTCAAATTGAATACCGAGTACTCGCCCTTTAGCTAACATAGCTCCACGCTGCTTTATATGAAATGCGAAATCTTCTTGAAGTTTGGGATTATTTATAACAATAGCCTCTCCCAATAATGCTCCATTTTTAGTACCTCCTAACCAAAAAACATCTGTAAGTCTGGCAACATCGGCCAATGTTAGGTCATTGTCTTTTGCCACGAGCGCATTACCTAGTCTTGCCCCATCCATAAACAAGTATAAATCGTTTTCCTTGCAAAAATTATACAAGTCTGTAAGCTCTTGTTTACTATAAATAGTGCCCATCTCGGTAGCATTAGAGATATACACCATACGCTGTTTTAGCACATGAGGTTTATTCATATGCCCACCTAACACTTGCTGAATATGAGCTGGAGTTAGCTTGCCAGAGCTTGCTTCTATAGCATTTATTTTATGACCGGTAGCTTCTATTGCGCCTGTTTCATTGGTGTAAATATGCCCAGTAGTTGCAGCTATTACACTCTCGTGAGGTTTCAAGCAGGCTGCTATAACAAGCATATTGGCTTGTGTTCCGCCACTTACAAAATGAACTTTAGACGTTGGAGCCTTCGCTTTTTCTTGTATTAGTTCAGCTGCTCTTTGACTATAGACATCTATACCATAGCCATCTTGTTGCACCATATTGGTACGGACAAGAGCCTCCAAAACACGAGAATGACATCCTTCAGAATAGTCATTTTTAAACGAGATAATCATGATACACTCAAAATTAACTTAAAAAATAAGTTATTCGATGACTAGCGCTATTTTACTCCTGCTCTACCGTCCGTTTAGACTTACGATAAGTGAACGAGTTAAAGATATTGCGGCGAGCAAATCGTTGCATTTTATCTGCATTTACCAACTTAGAAAACAGCGTTTTATTTACACCAAAATACTCGTACGTAGAGCCATCTGTAAAAGTAACCTCAAGTAACATGCTCTTGTGATGTAAATCCTCAATACTCGCATTGTTTATCGTCTCGTTATACTCATCCAATCCTTTGGCAATAGTTTCTGGGGCTATACTTATTAAGAAAGCATATCCATCTGTGAGTTGGCGACTCATTTCCTCTGCTTCTTCTTTCTTGGTATCGTCAGCAGTGTGCTTATCGGGATGCCATTCTTTAACCAAAGTTCGGTAGCTGGTTTTTAATTCCTTAAGATCTATTTCACCCTCTACTTGAAACAGTTTTTTGTATTGATTGATACGCTTCATTTATGCTTTGTTAAAAACGGTGCAAACCTATCTAAATAAGTGAGAATACATGTCTTCTATTTAGCCCTAACTCAATCCCGTAATGACACCGTTATTATCGATGTCCATTCCTTCACTTGCAGGTATTGCAGGTAAGCCCGGCATACGCATCATATTTCCTAAAATAGGAATAAGAAACCCAGCGCCAGCTGCTATCTCAAATTCACGCACGGTGATTCTAAAACCAGTAGGGCGACCCGTTAATTTCTCATTATCCGAAAATGATTTTTGGGTCTTTGCCATACATATCGGCAAATGATCTAATCCAAGCTTTGCTATAGTTCTTAATCCTGCTTCTGCCTCCCCTGCATAATCAACACCGTCAGCTCCGTATATTTCCTTAGCAATAGTTTCTATTTTTTCTTTTACAGGACTTGCCCAGTCATAAAGCGGTTTAAAATTACTCTTGCCACTTTCTATTTCTGCTACAACAGCTCTAGCCAATTCAGCAGTTCCATTACCTCCTTCTGCCCATCCTTTACTTAATACTGCTTTCACTCCCACACTAGCGCATTTCTCTATTAGCCAATCTATCTCTTCTTGACTATCTGTATAAAAGTTATTAATTGCCACAACACGCTGCAAGCCAAATTTAGCCATATTTTCAAGGTGTTTTTCTAAGTTAGCGAATCCTTTTTGCACGCGTTCTAAACTAGCCGTATTGTACTCGTCTGCAGGTGACCCTCCATGGTGCCTTAGCGCTCTAATAGTAGCTACAATGACCACGGCTTTTGGTTTTAGCCCAGCATAACCACATTTAATATCCAAGAATTTTTCTGCACCTAAATCTGCACCAAATCCCGCTTCGGTTACCACATAATCAGATAAGCTCATGCCCATTTTGGTAGCAATTATCGTATTGGTTCCTTGCGCTATATTAGCAAACGGACCACCATGAATAATGGCAGGATTGTGCTCTAATGTTTGCACTAAATTGGGTTTTATCGCATCTTTAAGCAATAAGGTCATTGCATTTTGAGCATTTAAATCACGCGCATATATAGGCTTTCTGTCAAAAGTGTAACCAACGAAAATATTGCCCAACTTCTCTTTTAAGTCATCAATGCTTTTTACCATGCATAGAATGGCCATAACCTCACTTGCTGCGGTTATATTGAAGCCATCTTGTCGTGGAATTCCATTGCCAGTGCCACCTAATCCGATTGTAATGTCGCGCAAGGCACGATCATTCATATCTATAACTCGTTTCCAAATTATGGTACGTGGGTCAATTCCTAGATTTCGTGTTTTACTCTGAATATTGTTATCTATAAGTGCACTAAGTAGATTATTTGCTTTTTCAATAGCGCCAAAATCCCCCGTAAAATGAAGATTGATATCTTCCATCGGCACAACTTGAGAATGACCACCACCAGCTGCCCCACCTTTTATCCCAAAAACAGGACCCAGAGACGGTTCACGCAAAACCACTATAGATTTTTTGCCGATTTTATTTAAACCTTCATTAAGCCCAATAGATACAGTAGTTTTTCCTTCGCCTGCTGGTGTGGGTGTTAATGCTGTTACGAGTATTAAATTGCTCTTAGCTACCTTATCTTCGTCAATAAGACTAAGCGGCAATTTGGCTTTATATTTACCGTATTGTTCTAAATCATCCGCATTTATATTTAACTTAGCAGCAATGGTATTTATATGCTGCATTTCTACTTTTTGGGCAATGTCTAAATCTGTCATCCTTTTCTAATTCTAGACGAATATACCATTTGAACGTATTCGCCCATCTTTAAACCTATTCTAAATGACTAAATTTGGGCACAGGAAAATATCTGTTTTCATCATTTTGTTGACGATAAGGATTCAACACGTCACCCGCATTGATACCATAAAAACCCTTCCACATAATAATAAGCGATCATACTAAAACCTATTTAGCCTAAGGAGATAGCTATACGAGCAGTACTTCCGTCGCATTACCCATAAATTTTCCCAATCCACTTGCAGATGGCATAAAGGCTAAAACCGGAAAAAGTATTACCGTTAAAATTATGGCACAAAACGCCTGCAGAACCGGTAATTTACAACAAGGCGAAGTGACTTGGACGACACCTTTGACCTTATTTTGCTACTTATTGGAGTTAATAATCAATATCAGGGTTTGCCATTAATTGATTTTGAGAAGGACTTTAAGGGTCTTTTGGATACTGCCATTTCATATTCGGGAAACAATAAGAACCATGTCTCGTATTGTCCATTCCTAATTATGGCTAAATACCTTGTAGTGTAGAAAAAAAGGAACAAATCACCAGATAACTCGCCCTTTTTAATCTGCTTTATCAATCGAAATGTAAAGAACTTGGCATAGATTATTTTAACATGACAGAGATCTCGTTAGAAGCAGAAAACAATCCAGACTTCACCTCAAGTAACGACCAGCAACGTTCTGCTTTGCAATATACAGCTTGAGTATCCTCCTTTGTCTATAAGGTAATAGAGAAAGTAAACTAATACCCTTCGCAAATCAAATACCGTTTAGGTATCACTTAACAACACCCATTTCCTTACCGACTTTGATAAATGCCGCTATGGCTTTATCTAAGTGATTTTGATCATGAGCTGCTGACATTTGCACCCTGATTCTTGCCTTACCTTTAGGCACAACTGGGAAGTAGAATCCAATTACATAAATACCCTCTTCCAACATGCGTGCAGCCATTTCTTGCGCGATATTAGCATCGTAAAGCATCAAAGGAACAATGGGGTGTACGCCTGGTGTGATATCAAAACCCGCAGCAGTCATTTTCTCACGGAAATAAGTGGTATTGTATTCTAATTTATCGCGTAATTCTGTGGTCTCACTTAACATATCTAGCACTGCAATGCTTGCTCCTACAATACTCGGAGCTAACGTGTTAGAGAATAAATAAGGACGACTTCTTTGGCGCAACATTTCTATAATCTCCTTTTTACCCGAGGTAAATCCCCCGCTTGCGCCACCTAGTGCTTTACCCAAGGTGCCCGTTATTATTTCGATTTTGCCCATTACACCGCAATGTTCATGGGTACCTCTTCCTGTTTTTCCTAAAAATCCTGAACTATGGCACTCATCTATCATAACGCTCGCATTGTACTTTTCTGCTAACGCTACAATTTTATCTAGCTGAGCAATGGTACCATCCATAGAAAAAGAACCATCAGTTACAATTACTCTATTTCTCTGTGCTTGGGCATCTTGTAACTGCTTTTCCAAATCTGCCATATCATTATGATTATATCTGTATCTTACGGCTTTACACAATCTCACACCGTCTATGATACTAGCGTGATTGAGCGCATCTGAAATTATAGCGTCCTCCGCATCAAAAAGGGGCTCGAATAACCCTCCGTTGGCATCAAATGCAGCAGCATAAAGAATCGTATCTTCCGTGCCTAAGAATTCAGAAATCTTTTGCTCCAATTCTTTGTGAATGTCTTGTGTACCGCAAATAAAACGTACCGAACTCATACCGTAACCGTGGGTATCAATAGCATCTTTTGCTGCTTGTATTACCTTGGGATGCGAACTTAATCCCAGGTAATTATTTGCGCAAAAATTAACGACCTCTCCTGCAGTATCCGTCTTAATATCGGCTCCTTGAGGCGTGGTAATAATTCGCTCATTTTTATATAATCCAGCTTCTCTAATCTCGGCTAGTTCTCGGTCAAGTTTTGCTTTTAGTGAATCGTACATTTTATTCGTTTTTTTGGATGGGGCAAACATACAAGTCTTTGCGGTGTGGTGCAATAGTTCATTCGTTCTCTGCCAATTGAGAATGATTTTAATGCCAAAGTTTCTGTTCTTAGCGTAGAACTCGACCAAATTACGACAAAAGGATAAAATTAGCTGAACTATTTAAGTGGCATAATCGTTGTATCGCTATACTTGTAACGACGAACAAAAATAGATGTCTGAAAATAAACCTAAAGGTAAAACACCTGAAAATCAAAACGGTACGCCGAATCCTTTTGATAATAAAAAAGCACAAACCAAAAAGCCTAAGTTCAATCCGATATGGATCTATGCCATATTAGCAGCTATATTTTTAGGTATCACTTTTTTAAATCCTAGCGGAGGTCTTAAAAAAGATACCGGCGAAGTGCTCCAAATGATAAAGAATGGAGATGTAGCAAAGCTTAACGTTGTAAACAGAAATAGAGCGGAGGTATATCTTACCAAAGAAGCCAAAGAAAAAGATACCTATAAAAAGGATATCCGCAAGCCTAACTTCCCTGGCGGTGAAGATATATACACCTATTACCTGTCTGACATAGGACCTGCAGATAAATTCCAAGAAACGATAGACGCTGCACAAATCGATCTAAAACCAGAGCAACGCATTGTAACCAACTGGATAGCAGAGTCTGATCCATGGGCAAGTCCTATACTTCAAATGTTACTTTGGGTAGGTATTCTGGTACTTGTTTGGATGTTTGTAATGCGCAGAATGGGTGGATCTGGTGGCGCAGGTGGCGGACAAATATTTAGTATTGGCAAGAGCAAAGCACAACTCTTTGATAAAGACACAAAAGTAAATGTGACATTTAAAGATGTTGCTGGACTTGAAGGTGCTAAAGAAGAAGTAATGGAAATTGTAGATTTCCTTAAAAACCCTACAAAATACAGTAACCTAGGTGGTAAAATACCAAAAGGAGCATTGCTAGTAGGCCCTCCAGGTACCGGTAAAACATTACTAGCGAAAGCCGTAGCTGGCGAAGCTGACGTACCCTTTTTCTCTTTATCAGGATCTGATTTTGTAGAAATGTTTGTGGGTGTAGGAGCCAGTAGAGTGCGAGACTTATTCCGTCAAGCGAAGGAAAAAGCACCTTGTATAATTTTCATTGATGAGATAGATGCAATAGGTAGAGCCAGAGGTAAAAATGCCATGCAAGGAGGTAACGACGAACGTGAAAACACCCTAAACCAATTACTTACAGAAATGGACGGTTTTGGTACAGATTCTGGCGTTATTATGCTTGCTGCAACCAATAGAGTAGATATTTTAGATTCTGCATTGCTTAGAGCTGGAAGATTTGATAGACAGATATATGCAGATATGCCTGACTTAAATGAGCGTAGAGCTATCTTCCTTGTACACTTGAAACCTATCAAGGCAGAGGAGAATCTTGACATCGATTTCTTAGCACGTCAGACGCCCGGTTTTAGTGGTGCTGACATTGCAAATATGTGTAATGAAGCAGCACTTATTGCCGCTCGTTATGACAAAAAAGTAGTAGAAAAACAAGACTTTCTGGATGCGGTAGACCGAATAGTAGGCGGACTTGAAAAGAAAAATAAAGTAATCACTCCTGATGAGAAACTTGCTGTGGCAGTGCACGAGGCAGGACATGCTACTGTAAGTTGGTTGTGCGAACATGCACACCCATTGGTAAAAGTAACTATAGTGCCTAGAGGAAGAAGCTTAGGTGCTGCATGGTATTTACCCGACGAACGTCAGATTACACGTACAGAGCAATTACTAGATGAAATGTGTGCCACTTTGGGCGGTAGAGCAGCAGAGAAAGTTATTTTTGATAAAATTAGTACCGGCGCTCTTAGTGACTTAGAAAAAGTGACCAAACAAGCTATGGCTATGGTAAGTATATATGGTTTAAATGAAGCCGTAGGAAATGTTTCATATTACAACATGGACCAAGGTTTTAGTAAACCTTTCAGTGAGAAACAAGCCGCGCTCATGGATGACGAAATTAAAAAACTCACCGATGAGCAATATCACAGAGCCATAAAAATAATTGCAGATAATAAAGATAAGGTTCTTGCGCTAGCGAATCAATTACTAGAGAGAGAAGTTATTTTTAAAGAAGATTTAGAAAAGATATTTGGGATGAGTGCAAGTGACGCCATTGCCAAAAAACTACTAGATGATCAACTAATAATAGCGGATACAGCAACCATAATAGAGGAAACTATGGAGGCAGTAGAAGCAGAAGAAATAGGTAAAACTACAGCGGAAATATCCGAAGAAACTGCTGAAAATTAACCTCAAATTATTACATAAAAAAAGGAGCTAACCCTATGGTTAGCTCCTTTTTTTATGTTCTCTGAAAAATTTAATCTTTCACTTTTGTATACATATACTCAGCCACCTCATCAGGTACTAAGTACTTAATACTTCGTCCCATACGTACCAAACCACGCACATAACTTGCTGATATATTGAGCATAGGTCCTTTCATCACACGAACCTTCTGATTTTTAGCAAATTCGCCTCCAGGGAAACCTTCTCTGAAATAGGACAATATATCGTACTCCATTAATATCTCTTCATGATCTTTCCATTTTTCTAAATGTTGAAGATTATCGGTTCCTAAAATAAGCTGAAACTCAATGGCAGGATGTAGCTCTTTTAATTTTTTAAGCGTGTAAGACGAATACGAAGGAATAGGCATATCAAATTCTACGTCACTTACCTTAAACTGCTCATTCCCTTTGATTGCTAGTTTCACCATGTTTAATCGGTGATCAGCATCCATAATATCTTTTCCTTTCTTTAATGGGTTTTGCGGTGAAACCACAAACCATACTTCGTCTAGCTTTGCTTGGTCAAGCATATATTGACCAATAATTAAGTGCCCGTAATGTATGGGGTTAAATGACCCGAAAAATAATCCTACCTTCATTCTAAACTTCTGATTTTAAAAAACTTGCAACTACCTCTTCTGCGGTAGCAAAGGTATCACTTAACACATCGTTAACAATAACTTTATCAAACTGATGTTCAAATTTTAGTTCAGTTTTTGCTTTGGCTATCCTTTCTTCCAATTGAGATGCACTTTCTGTTGAGCGATTTCTTAATCTTTCTTCTAAAATTTGTACAGAAGGCGGCCTAAGAAACAAGGCTAAAGCCCTGTCTTGGTAATATTTTTTTATGGTAAGTCCACCTTGAACATCTAAATCAAAAATAACGGTTTTTTTAGCTGCCCAAAGTCGATCTACTTCACTTTTAAGTGTGCCGTAAAAAATCCCGTTGTACACCTCTTCGTGCTCTATAAATTTATTTTCTTCAACCGCCTCTAAGAATGCTTCTTTGGTATAAAAATAATAATCTACGCCATGCGTTTCATTGGGTCTTTTGGCTCTCGTTGTGGCGCTTATCGAGAATTCTAAATCTGGTATTGTATTCAGCAAATGACGTACTACAGTTGTTTTACCACTGCCACTGGGTGCCGAAAATATGATTAATTTGTTTGTCACTTCTGTATTAGCTTCTGCGTCAACTTCTTCTTGTCCTTGAGTCATTATTCGTATTAAAGTAAGTTAAGTGCTTGCTCCTTTATTTTTTCCAATTCTTCTTTCATGGCGACTACTTCTTTTTGAATACCGGCGTGATTAGCCTTACTCCCCAGTGTATTAATCTCACGACCCATTTCTTGCGCTATAAAATTTAGCGTTTTACCCTTAGGGTTATTTTCTAATGCTTCGCAAAAGTGTTCGCAATGCGTTTTAAGCCTATGCTTTTCTTCGTTAATATCGTATTTCTCCAGGTAATAAATGAGTTCCTGTTCAAATCTATTTTTATCAAAAGACTCGTCATCTACCAATTGTTTCAGGTTTTTTTGAAGTCTTTCTTTGGTACTCTCTGTGCGTATGGGTTCTAGTATTTCAATAGCAGGTATGCCTCCTGCAATGGTCTCAGCATAGTCATTCAACAAGCTTCTTAACGTTTCCCCTTCTTTAAGTCTAAATGCATCAAACTCTACGTAGGCTAACTCTCCTACTTCTTTAACCAAGCTATATAAGTCTTCATCCAATTTTTCGTCGTCTTGATAAATTACATCTTGCATGGTGGTGGTTATTCTAAAGATGTCGTGCTCAGGCGCACCCAGTTTTTTGCTCAAGTCGAGTAGCTTATGATAATAGGTAGAGGCCAATGCTTCGTTTATTTGAATGTCATTTTCATTGGTTTTGTGCTTCACCACGTTTATACTGAGCGTAGCACTTCCTCGTTCTATTTTTTTGCCAAACGTGTTTCTAATTTCTATTTCTTTAGGCATTAGGAAGCGAGGCACGCGTAGGCTTAAGTCTAGAAACTTTCCGTTAAGGCTACGTAATTCTACTTTTACGCTATAGTTTTCGGTATGCTTTTCGGCCATACCATAGCCGGTCATTGATCGAATCATTATAATGCTGGCAAATATAAGTGCAAGATAATAGCAGTGATTATAGTCTTTCTTTATTACACGTAAAAATCAGCGTTTTGGATGTACGCACTTTACACGTACTTACTGCAAATTTCTTATTATAATTATTTTTCTATTACTTTGTAAATAGCGACCTCTTAATCTCCAAATGCTAGACATAAGGATTGAGAGTATGTAAGCGGATGTCTACACGTTTTTTTGGTAGACAGAATTTAATTGGTTTAAAACAGATTTCTTATGAATAATAAAATTATTGAAAAGTCATGTATTCTTCTTGTTTTTATAGTGAGTATTGTAATGTTCTCGGGTTTTGAGATGACACCAACAAGTTCTTATCAAGTCAAGTCATTGAGTGCAGATGGAACGGAAATTGTTACCTTGGATATAGTTATTAGCTCAACTGGTCAAGCGAGTATTTCAAAAACTACTGCTCCCTTTTCTCAGACTGATATTATTCAGCAGTCAATTTTAGGTGATGGTGTGAACTTAAATTCTAGTACAGCGGGCAACAATGCTATAATCACAGTGAATGGAATTCCTTCAGGACAAGAACTCTATTGGGTCCCCATAGAACTTGACAATCCACCTATTCAAAATGGAGGTGGTTCTGTTACATTTTATTGTATTGGAAGTGACTGCGACGCAAACTCGACTTGTGATTTATCTGTAATGATGAGTGCACCAAATATTGCGAATCTTTATTGTAATAATACGTGTTCTGGAATATGTAGGTTAGTAAGTGGCTGGTCAGGGTTTGGATCAGCAGATAATGGTGGTGGTGGCGTTTATATTGTAGCTTCTTCAGTTAACTATCTTAATTAAATTTTTATGAAAAGTAGTATTCAAGTATTCTTCCTAGTAGTTATATTAACTTTCTTTGGTTTTACATTTTCTAAAACGCTTAGTAATTCCAATGTCGTAACTGAAATAAAATCAGCATCTAATAATGACCCCAACTTAGTAATTAGCCTAACGATAACTCGTAACTCTAATGGAGATATTAGTATTGATAAATCAACTGAACAGAATTCTGAAAATGTAGGTTTAAAGGCATTTGTTTTAGAAGACTTTCATTATCCCGTAGTGTCAATGCCAAATGATAGTGTATTCGTAGAGTATGATCCGCTTCCAATTGGGTATAACGTATATTGGATTCCTATAGATTGTGACACTCTACCTATGGCTCAGGTTGGTATAGGCTATGCATTTTGGTGTGATGGCTGTTCGGGATGTAAGCCATCTGTAGTGAGTACAGGAAACAGTGCAACAGTGACTTGTAATAACTCATGTTGCACATTAAAAAAGAGAAAGGTTGGTGGTTTAACTTTAGCAGACGGAGCTGGTTTTCTAGTAGTAGCTAAGAGCGTAACCTATAATTTTTGATTTTCATAGTATCATTATTTGACTAGGCTCACCTCCCCCTATTCACCAGCCAAAGTCCCAAAACAATAAGTAACCCGAAACCAGCTTTACTCCAAGTTAGCACATCCATACCTAATGCTATAGCTATAAGTGCAGCGAGCAACGGTTGTAAGTAGATA
>JAFMCI010000099.1 GCA_017857855.1 Bacteroidia bacterium
TCTCGAAGAGCCCTTGTTCATTAATACAACAGGGAAAGGAATATGTTCTTGTGATGAGACAGAACTAAGCTCTGTTCACCTTAATGGAGTGCTTAAAAGCAGGGATGAACTTCCCGTACTCATTTATAAAAAGTAGGTATTTTACCAATAGGATGTTAATTTTATGCTGAAGTAATCGAAACTTAAACTTAATTACTTTTGCACCAGTGGAAAATATGATAACCATACACGTCACAGATTTAGACGGGGTAACGCACAGCATCTTGGCTCCTACCGACATGGGATTCAATGTAATGGAGGCTATACGAGCAAATGAATTGCCTATCAAGGCTACGTGTGGCGGAATGGCCATGTGCGCAACTTGCAATTGCACGGTAAAAAGCGATCACCATTTGCCCGAAATGAGCGAGGATGAAGAAGCAATGTTAGACGAAGCATTTGTGTTGGATATACCAGGCAGCAGGTTAATGTGTCAAATCTTCGTTTCAGAAGCTATTGACGGACTCGAAATCCAAATGGGTGAATTGACAGGAGAATAATACCATGCAAACGGTTCAAATTAGAGAAGCTTCGGTTGAAGATATTCAGCAAATTCTGGACATTTACAATCATTACATTCAACATACCGTAATCACTTTTGATGTAGAGGCTTATTCTTATGAGCAAATGTCGACCAAGATATCACTGCTTCAAAAAGATTATCCAGTACTTGTGGCACACCAAGATGACCATATCGTAGGATATGCATACGCTTCCGCATGGAAAACGAAAACGGCCTATAAGCACAGCGCAGAGACTACTATATATATACACCCCGATTATCACGGAAAAGGAATTGGCTTGCGACTCTATAATGCATTATTGACATCCTTACCTCTTTTTGAAATTGTGAATGCAATAGCATGTATTACTATACCCAATGACGGCAGCATCCGATTACATGAAAAATTAGGTTTTTTCAAGATAGGAAAGTTTGACAAAGTAGGATTTAAACATGCGCAATGGATAGATGTTGAATACTGGCAAAAACAAGTTTAAAATGACCTACCGAATCGAGCTTAAAAATGCATTTTTAAGAAACTTTCATATTTTCTTTTGAAATATTTGAAAAATAAGTACAAAAAGGTACATTTGCAGCCCGAAATTTTCGAGGTAATAACATAATAAAGTGGATACATTATCATACAAAACCATCTCAGCTAACGCTAAAACTGTAGACAAACAGTGGGTTGTAGTTGACGCAGAAGGAAAAACATTAGGTCGTTTTTGTTCTGAAGTAGCAAAAGTACTTAGAGGCAAAAACAAGACTAGTTTCACACCACACGTAGATTGTGGCGACAATGTAATTGTTCTAAACGCTGAAAAAATTACCATGACTGGTAATAAAATGAACGTAAAAGAATATCAAAACTTCAGTGGATACCCTGGAGGTCGTCGTGTTGAAATAGCTAAAGATTTATTAGCTAGAAAACCAAAAGATCTTATTGAAAGAGGTGTTCGTGGCATGTTACCGAAAAACAGACTTGGAAGAAAATTATTTACAAACATGCATGTGTTTGTAGGTTCTGAGCATCCTCATGAGGCTCAAAAACCAACCAAATTAGACATTTAATTATATGGACGTTATAAATACAATTGGGAGAAGAAAAGCATCAGTAGCTCGTGTATACATGAGTGAAGGTAAAGGTACTATTACGGTGAATAACAGACCGTTAGAAAAGTACTTTGCTTCTCCAGAGTCATGGTACTATGTTAATTTACCGTTGCAAACTTGCAACATGGAAGGTAAATATGACATAAAGGTAAACGTAGATGGTGGTGGAACTACCGGTCAAGCAGATGCTATCAAACTTGCTATTGCAAGGGCTTTAGTGAAATCTGATGCCGATTTGAAACCAGCATTAAAAGCAAAAGGTTTAATGACAAGAGATTCTCGTTCTGTTGAGCGTAAGAAACCAGGTCAACCAAAAGCAAGAAAGAAAACACAATTCAGTAAACGTTAAGACCATGGCAGTAAGTACAGAAAAATTATTAGAAGCAGGTGTACACTTTGGTCACCTTACCAGCAAATGGAATCCAAAAATGGCACCTTATATCTTTATGGAGCAAAATGGTATTCACATTATTGATCTTAACAAAACTTCAGCAAAGTTAGAAGAAGCTAAACAAGCCATTGCCAATATCGCCAAAACAGGACGTAAAGTAATGTATGTAGCTACTAAAAAACAAGCTAAAGAAATATTGGAAGAGAACGCCAAAAGAGTAAATATGCCTTTCGTAAGCCAAAGATGGTTGGGTGGTATGTTAACTAACTTTGCTACCGTGCGTAAGTCTATCAAGAAAATGCAATCTATCGAAAAAATGAAAAGCGATGGAACTTTCTTAAATATGAATAAGAAAGAGCGTTTGATGAAATCTCGTGATCAAGAAAAATTGGAGCGTGTATTAGGCGGTATCGAAGACTTGAACAGAATTCCTTCTGCACTTTTCATTGTAGATATCAAAAGAGAGCATATTGCAGTTAAAGAAGCTCAAAAGCTAAATATTCCCATATTTGCTATTGTAGATACCAATTCTGATCCTACTAAAGTGGATTTCCCAATCCCAGGAAACGATGACTCTGCAAAATCACTTCACATCCTTATCACTGAAATTACCGATGCTATCGCTTCTGGTTTGGCCGAAAGGAACCAAGCTAAAGAACAAGCTCAAAAAGATAGTGAGATAGATGCAGCGGCGATAGAAGCGTCTAAAGCTGAAAAGGAAGAAGCATAGTCTAACAGACTTTTTATTTTAAAACAACACACTCAATAATAGAATAATGACAACTATTACAGCGTCTGTAGTTAACAAACTTAGACAAATGACAGGAGCCGGTATGATGGATTGCAAAAAAGCTTTGCAAGAAGCAGAAGGCGACATCGATGCTGCTATCGATATACTTAGAAAAAGTGGAGCTGCTAAAGCTGCAAAAAGAGCGGATAGAGACGCTGCAGAAGGTCTTTCTATCGCTAAATCTTCTGCTGACAACACCTATGGTATTGTTGTGGAGGTAAATTGTGAAACTGACTTCGTTGCTAAAAATGATGATTTCGTAGCATTCGCAAATAAAATTGCTGATATCGCTTTAGATCAAAAATTTGCAGACAGAGA
>JAFMCI010000100.1 GCA_017857855.1 Bacteroidia bacterium
CAGAGTTGTGAAATTACTAAAAAAAGTGGAATGGCATAACTTTTTTATGGTCTAGATGGCTTCTACAAATCAACCCCAGAATTTAGTGGAATTCAACGTATTGCATATCATAGTCCTCCTCTTCAACGTAGTTTAACTTTCATTCAAGGGCATGGTAAGACCATTTTTTTATCAACAACAATTTCAAAACCCTCACTATCAAGCACCTAAAAAGTTATCAAAAAACAGTGTGCAAAATCAGTGTCAATTTCTATGAAATAGCAAATGTTCATTCAGTATTATTGTGCTGTAGAAAATTAGATGTTAGCTGGTATACGTCAGATTTACGAGACTACACTTACTTTCAATCAATAACTATTAACTAAAAAAAAGCTTGACACAATATTCTCACCTACACTGCCACAGTCAATATTCCTTGCTTGACGGAGCATCGCCTATAGATGATATGTTTGCTAAGGCCAAGGCTGATGGTATGCGAGCCGTTGCTTTAACGGATCATGGAAATATGTTTGGGGCTTTTAAGTTCGTCAACTCTGGTGAGCGTCATGGCGTAAAGCCCATTGTAGGCTGTGAGTTTTATATGGTGGAAGATAGGTTCAGACGGTCTTTTGTAGGAGACACCAAAGACAAACGATTTCACCAACTTCTATTAGCAAAAAACCAAAAAGGATATGAGAATTTGTCTCTGCTTTGTTCGATTGGGTTTATGGAAGGCCTCTATGGTAAGTATCCGCGAATAGATAGAGAAATATTAAAGAAACACAGTGAGGGGCTTATTGCCACTTCATGTTGCATAGGCGCAGAAATACCGCAAGCCATTTTGTTTAAGGGCGAGGCAGAAGCGGAAAAGTTGCTTAAGGAATATATGGAGATCTTTGGGGAGGATTTTTATATCGAGCTTCAACGTCACGGTATCGAAAATATAGATGGCACAGGGATGAGTCAGGAAGACGTAAACCAAGTACTTATAAGGTTTGCCAAAAAATATGACCTAAAAACCATAGCGACCAATGACTCGCATTACATGGAAGAAGAGGATTCCTTGCCGCATGATATTTTGTTGTGCGTAAATACAGGTTCAAAAATGTCAGATCCTAAGGGATATGGCAAAGGGATGCGATTTGCATTCCCCAATAATGAATTTTATTTTAAAACACAAGAGGAGATGGGAAGGCTTTTTGCAGACATCCCGGAAGCACTAGATAATACCAATATAATTGTAGATAGCATCACTACGCCTAAACTTACACGAGACGTATTGTTGCCCAATTTTATTATGCCTCCTGAGTTTAAGACTCAAGATGATTACTTAAAGTATCTCACGTTTGAGGGTGCGAAAAAAAGGTATCCGCAGATGACTATTGACATTGAAGAGCGTTTGCTTTTTGAGTTGTCTGTTATCAAAGACTCGGGGTATCCGGGCTACTTCTTGATTGTACAAGATTTTACCAGCGCCGCTCGGGTAATGGGCGTTTCGGTAGGGCCCGGAAGGGGTTCTGCGGCAGGAAGCGCAGTAGCGTATTGTTTGGGAATTACCAACGTAGATCCCATCGCATACGACTTGCTTTTTGAGCGTTTTTTAAATCCGGAAAGGGTATCTCTGCCTGATATTGATATTGATTTTGATGACGAAGGAAGGCAAAAAGTCATCGATTATGTAATTGACAAATACGGTCAAAAACAAGTTGCGCAAATAATTACGTACGGTAGTATGGCTGCACGCTCATCTATAAAGGATGTTGGTCGCGTGCTTGATATTCCGCTTTCGGAGGTTAATAAAGTAACAAAAGCTTTTCCAGAGCATTTAAGCGCAAATCTGAATAAAGTATTGGCTCCAGACGGTGTTCAAAAGAAATTGAAGGACGCCATGAATGCAGATCAAAACAAAGCTGCTGAAGAGTTTAGGGCGATGGCTGAGCAAGATGATGAGATTGGCCAAATGATTCAAACAGCCAAAAGACTAGAAGGCTCTGTGCGTAATACGGGCATACATGCTTGTGGAGTCATTATAACCCCAGACGATATTACCAAATACGTTCCGGTTACCACAGCTAAAGATTCTAATCTATTGGTGACGCAATTTGATAATAGCGTGGTCGAAAGTGCAGGCCTACTGAAAATGGATTTTCTTGGTCTTAAAACACTTACTATTATCAAAGATGCTATTGCCATTATAAAGGCAAGGCATAATGTAAATATCGTAGAGGATGATATACCACTTAATGATAAAAAGACACTGGAGCTTTTTTCTAAAGGGAATACGAACGGGGTATTCCAGTTTGAAAGTCCCGGAATGCAAAAACATCTCAAGGCACTAAAACCAGATAAATTTGAGGATTTGATTGCGATGAATGCCTTGTATCGTCCGGGTCCTATGGAGTACATCAAAGATTTCGTAGAGCGTAAACATGGTCGACAAGTTATTAAGTATGACCTAGACGATATGGAAGAATATCTAGCTGATACTTACGGAATTACGGTGTACCAGGAGCAGGTGATGCTCTTGTCACAAAAGCTAGCTGGATTTACCAAGGGGCAGGCAGATAGTTTGCGTAAGGCAATGGGTAAAAAGCAAATTGAACTCATGAATAAGATGTTCGATTTATTTATTTCCCAAGGAACCGAGAGGGGACACAACGAAGAGATTCTTAAAAAAATATGGAAAGATTGGGAGGCGTTTGCTTCTTATGCATTTAATAAAAGTCACAGTACGTGTTATGCTTACTTGGCCTTTCACACGGGCTATCTTAAAGCACATTACCCTGCAGAGTTTATGGCATCGGTACTTACCCATAATATGAACGACATCAAAAAGGTGAGTTTTTTTATGGATGAATGTAAGTGGATGGGCATAGAAATTTTAGGACCAAGTGTAAATGAAAGCGAGCAAAAATTCAGTGTAAATAAGGATGGCGCTATACGCTTTGGGCTCGCAGCTATCAAAGGGGTAGGGGGCACGGCAGCCGAGGAGATTATCAGAGAGCGTCGTCAAAATGGACATTATACCAGCGTGTTTGAAATATGTAAACGAGCAAACCAACGTGTGGTTAATAAAAAGTCATTAGAGAACTTAGCCATTGC
>JAFMCI010000044.1 GCA_017857855.1 Bacteroidia bacterium
GGAGGCGAATTATATGTTGTACACATACAAAATTGCCTTTTGGAAGGTGAGCCAACTGAGGCTATTGGTATTTTTAAATCTGAGAATAAAGACACGTTTTTAGATATCACCGCCGAAAATGGAGACTTTAGCATCACTAGCGCGGAAGGAATTCATATTAAAAATTTAGATAAGGGTTGTATCATATTTAATACCGAGAAGGAAGACGGCTACGTCCTGAACGTGATAGACAATACGAATAAAGGCAGTGATGCCAAATTTTGGTTTGACCATTTTTTACATGTAAAACAACGTGAAGATGCTTATTACCAAACTTCCAGTGTCATGCAAATTGCCAAAGAATTTATCACGAAGAAACTTCCTAAAGAATTTGCAGCGGATAAAGCTGACCAAGCAGAGATGTTGAATAAATCCGCTTCTTATTTCAAAGAACAGGACCACTTTGATCTATCAGAATTTGCTAATGTAGTGATTCAGCAGCCCGATATTATGGATAGCTTTCATGATTTCACTACGTCTTACCAAAAAGAACGCGCAATTAGCATTCCTGAAAATTTTGCACTCAACGAAACCGCAATTAACAAGAAAAAAGGTGTTTTCAAAAGTGTTATAAAATTAGATAAAAACTTTTCTGTATATGTACACGGCGATCGAAATAAAATAGAACGAGGCCAAGACGAAAGTGGGCGTAAATTCTATACCCTTTGGTATGATGAAGAAAAGTAAACTACAAATTAACTAGCGATAAAAATGGATGATTTAACACTCATTGTTACCTTAATAATTGGCGTTACAGGATATGTTTCGTATTTAGGTTTCGAAAAAAAAACATTTTTTTATGCCCGTGCTTTTAATGTAAGTAGCATACTGCGGGGCAAAGACTACAAACGTCTTTTTACCTCTGGATTGCTGCATGCCGATTGGATGCACTTCGGTTTCAATATGCTTACCTTGTACTTTTTTGGGCCTATCTTGGAACAAAAAGTGGGACCACTATGGTTTCTGGGTATTTATACCATAAGTCTTTTAGGAGGCAACATCCTATCTCTGTACATTAATAAAGCCAATGGTTATTACACAGCGGTTGGGGCTTCTGGTGCGGTTACAGGAATCATATTTGCGTGCATAGCAATGTTCCCAGATATGAATTTATACCTAATGCTGTTGCCCATACCTATACCGAGCTGGGCGTTCGGATTACTTTATGTTTCGTACAGTGTATATGGGATAAAAAGCAAAAGAGATAACATTGGCCACGAAGCACACTTAGGCGGAGGTATAGCAGGTTTATTGGTAGCCCTTATCCATTCGCCGCTTATGTTGTCTGAAAATTATTTGCCCATCTTATTTATATTGGTCCCGAGCACACTATTCTTGCTCGTGGTTACGCGTAAACCTAGACTTTGAGCAGTAGCCTAAAAATGAAATAGCTATTTATGGTTTAAACGATAATAATAACAAGCTTAGATCTAATTACACGCCAACTAAGTTAACCAAAAGAAATAGTCCTTCTGCAAAACAGAGTGGTTTCAAACGCTTATTTGGGCATCTTTTCTTGTAAGAAAGCACCAGTTACAGACGCTTCACATTTTACCATGTCTTCTGGAGTCCCAGCAAACATTAGCTCACCCCCTCTATCACCACCTTCTGGCCCTAAATCAATTACCCAATCTGCGCATTTTACAACGTCTAGATTATGCTCGATTACCACGATGCTATGACCTTTATCTATTAAGGCATTAAATGATTTAAGTAGCTTTTTAATATCATGAAAATGAAGTCCTGTTGTAGGCTCATCAAAGATAAAAAGCACTTTTTCTTTACTTTGGGATTTAGCTAAAAAGGTAGCCAATTTGATACGTTGCGCCTCGCCCCCACTAAGGCTGTTGCTACTCTGACCTAACTTGATATATCCTAATCCGACTTCTTGAAGTGGAAGTAACTTATTGATAATTGATTTTTGGCCGTCAAAGAATTTAATCGCTTCATCTACCGTTAGTTCAAGCACATCAAAAATACTTTTGTGTTTAAACTCTACTTCTAATACCTCTTCTTTAAATTTTTTACCATTACACTCTTCGCATTTTAAATGTAAATCTGCCATAAATTGCATTTCTACGATTTCTTCTCCTTCTCCTTGGCAATTTTCACATCGTCCGCCTTCTACATTAAATGAAAAATGTTTCGTCTTAAACCCACGTTGTTTGGACATAGGCATGGTACTAAATAACTCTCGGATAGGATCATACGCCTTTACATAGGTTACAGGGTTACTTCGACTGGATTTCCCTATTGGATTTTGATCTACGAGTTCTACCGCCGTAAAAGAGCTAAAATCTCCTTTTATCTCTTTCACTTCCCCTATTCGCTGTGTGCTGTACTGTTGTGTTTCACGAAGCACCGCGGGAAACAATATTCCTTTGATCAAGGATGTTTTGCCGCTACCACTTACCCCCGTAACAACGGTTAGGGTGTTGAGTGGAATATCAACGTCTATACCTTTTAAGTTATTTTGTCGTGCACCGATAAGGCTAATCTTGTTATTCCATTTACGTCGCACTAAGGGTATCTCAATACGAATAGAATCATCTAAATACTTTGCCGTGAGCGTGCTTTTACCCGCTAAATCTTTGTAATGTCCTTCAAAAACGACCTCTCCTCCAAGTTGACCTGCTTCTGGCCCCATATCTATCAGATAATCCGCAGTGCGCATCATATCTTCATCATGCTCAACCACAACAACAGTATTCCCCTTTTCTTTTAAGTTCAGCAATACAGAAATAAGACGCTCCGTATCCTTCGAATGAAGTCCAATACTAGGTTCATCTAAAATGTAAGTACTACCAACCAAACTACTTCCTAGTGAAGTAGCTAAATTAATACGTTGACTTTCTCCACCACTTAGCGAATTACTTAATCTATTTAATCCCAGGTAACTAAGCCCAACGCGCAATAAATAATCCAATCTATTGTTTATTTCGAGTAAAACAGGCTTAGCAATTTCTGTCTCCTGTTTTCCTAGCTTAAGGTTAGCAAAAAAAGCACTTGCTTGTTCTATATTGAGCAGTAAAATTTGATTCAAAGACGAAAGTTTTGGCTCCTTCATAAAAGCGGGATTTGTGCCTTGATTAGTTATTTTTACATAACTACCATCTTTTCGAATTCGCGTACCTAAGCAACTTGGGCAGATCGTTTTACCGCGATATTTGCTCAACATTACGCGGTATTGAATTTTATAGGAGTTCTCTTGTAAGTATCGGAAAAAATCATTCAAACCACGCACTCTGCCATTTCCTTGCCATAACAGGTCAAGTTCTTTTTCAGTAAGTTCAGAAATAGGCCTGTGTATCGGGAAGTTATAGTTAGCACTGGTTTGAATAAAATCATTTTTCCATTCGCTAATTGTTTCACCTTTCCAGCAGGCAATGGCATTTTCATACACCGAGAGTGATCCGTTAGGAATAACTAACTCAGGATCTATACCGATAATGCTACCAAATCCCTCACACTCGGCGCAGGCTCCATAAGGGTTGTTAAAACTCAGTAAATTTACAGAAGGCTCTTCGAATGACATGCCATCCAGTTCAAACTTATTATTGAACATTTCTTCGTTATCATCTGTGATTATAGTACACTCACCATTACCTTCCCAAAAAGCCGTTTCTATAGAATCCGAAAGCCGACTCTTATAATCATCATCTGGCTCCATTGCTTTCAGTCTATCTACTAAAATGGAGTAATCTTTCAATTTTTTATGCGCTATTGCATCTTCAATTTTAAGCATTTCACCATTAGACCAAATCCTATTGTATCCTTTTTGCAGTGCCGTTTGTAAGTATTCTTTTGCATTATCCTTACTTGGCTTATAACAGATGTATATACTGGTATCTAACTCAAGAGCAAGCACATAATTAATGACATCACTGGTACTGTGTTTTTTGACTTCGTTACCACTTATAGGTGATATTGTTTTGCCTACTCTCGCCCAAAGTAGTTTGAGATAATCGTATAACTCCGTACTGGTAGCTACGGTACTTCGAGGGTTTCGGGTATTTACCTTTTGCTCAATGGCGATACAAGGTGTAAGTCCTTTGATGTTATCCACCATTGGCTTTTCCAGTCTCCCTAAAAACTGTCGTGCATATGAACTAAGGCTTTCTACATAGCGTCTTTGACCCTCTGCGTAAAGCGTATTAAATACCAAAGATGACTTACCACTTCCAGACAAGCCCGTTACTACTGTGAGTTGATTTCGAGGTATGCTCACATTTACGTTTTTAAGGTTGTGTAAATGGGCGTTTTGTATGTCTATGTATTTTTGTTTTGTCATTCTTATGTCCGTTTGCTAGCAAAAGGGACGCAAATTTGACTCAAATAGTGAATATATGTAACAATAATTTGGGAGTTTATTTTTTTTATTCTATTTTAGTCCGAACATTTAAATAAAGAAGCATATAAGATATACCTATACTAGTTAAGAACAAACACAGTTTTCATTTTTTCAACTAAGTAATAATTAGGTAGTATGCAATCTTTAAAAATCACTGATCAAAATCTGGTAAAGCAGTATGTGCAAGGCAACGAGGCTTGTCTTGAAATGTTAATCAATCGTCATAAAAACAGAATCTTTACAACGATCATTTTGATCGTGAAGGATAGTTATATCGCTGAGGACTTGTTTCAAGAAACGTTTATAAAAATCATTAACAACCTAAAAAAAGGAAAGTATAATGAAGAAGGTAAATTTTTACCTTGGGCCATGCGTATAGCGCATAATATGGCAATCGATTATTTCCGTAAAATGAAACGAATGCCAACCATCACAGATAGTTCTGGTGATGATGTTTTCCGCACTATAAAAATAGCCGTAGAAAACCGAGAAGAGCAAATTATACGTACCGAAAAAGAGGATATGGTGCGCTTGGCCATCAATAGGCTTCCTGAGGAGCAACGTCAAGTGCTCATTTTACGTCATTATGGCAATTTAAGCTTTAAAGAAATTGCTGCAATGACCGATGTTAGCATCAACACAGCGCTTGGCCGTATGCGTTATGCACTTACTAACATGCGTAAGATAATGGAGCATACTTCCATTCAGACAACCTAAATGATTTTGCAACTATTTAGAAGCACTTAATTACCGTTAAGTGCTTTTTTTATGCTGTAACTTGCGTTAAATACGCTTCTAACTGCAGTGCTATACGATCCCAGCTAAACCTGCTTTTTGCTATTTCTAATCCCTGCTCACCTACTTTAGCTCGCTCGGCTGCATCCGCCAGCAAGGCATTCACTTTGGCTATAAATACACCCTTATCTTTAGCCATAATTACCCCTTGTCCACTTTGTATTTGTAATCCTTCAAATCCAATATGGGTACATACCGTGGGCACTCCCATGGCCATTGCTTCCAATACTTTATTTTGAGTACCCGCACCAAAACGTAACGGTGCTATCACAACACTCGCCTGGGCATACATATCTTTAAGATCAGGAATAAAACCAGTGACCTCTATCCTATTGTTGGCCAATCGTTTAACGGCATCTACAGGTCGCTGGCCTGCTATTATAAACTTGGTATTTGGATTTGCTATTGAAATAGCAGGCCACATCTCTTTTACAAAATACTGAACAGCATCTACATTCGGAGCGTAGTCCATATTGCCAGTGAATAAAAGTACTTTGTTATGAGAATAGTCGTGACCTCCACCTACATCGAACGTTTCCAGGTCTACTCCATTAAGCAGAATTTCAACATTGCTGGTTTTGTGAAGCTTTTCCAAATACGATTGATCTTCTACAGAACAAACCAATGTCTTGTCAAATCGAGTAATCACTTGCTCAGCTTTTGCTAATCTTCCTATCTCTATGAAATCAATTAGACGATTAATAAACGGTCGCTCAGTCTCGCTTCGTCTTTTAAAATACAGTGAAAAAGCATCTGGAAGATCTAGTATTTTAGGGATGGTAAGTTCTTTGGTATATTGACTCATGCGCAAATGTTGTGTGTGCACTACATCGATGTTATAATGCTCTAGAGCAAAATGGACCATTCGTTTCATTTTAGCACTTTTAAAATAGGCTAATTGTAACGGGGTTTTTGAAAATAAAGCCGGTATTCCATTCAATACAGAACGCCATTTTGGTAAATAGACCAACTCAATCTCCTTAAAAAAAGGCTGAATTTCTTTTAAATAATTAAGCTCAGATCTCTCTTCGTAAAAAGTAACCAAGAATAAATTATGCTTTTGAGCTAACCTCCTCGTTAAATTATATATTTTTAGCTTATCGCCTCTGAATGGCGGGTACGGGAATCTATTAGCTACAAATAAGATATTCAACAGTGCAAAGAAAAAGAATTACTTAAAACTTAGCGCTATCGGTTTAGAATAATAGGAAACTATCCTTATTTTCGAAGCCTATGTCTAAAAATAGCCTTATCGCCATTAGCTTATTATGTCTAAGCAGTTTAATGACTTACGCCCAAGACACCATTGTCGTTAAAACCTTAAACTATAGCTCGACTACACGAGATACTACCATTGCGTTTCCGGAAGGAACCGACTCGTATGAAAAAATACTGATGTTATACTCTATGCGTTGTAAAAACGCATTGGTATCTGATGGATCTAACCGAAATAAAGGCTGTGGAGAGTGGGATTACAGTTGTAATACGTATATAGAAGACCCCTCACGCGCCGACTCATTGTTAGCAAGCACTACAAACTACAGTATTGCTGGGTTTACTGGTAATTCTTTCAATTACAGCACAAAAGCAATGAATGATTACTACCGTAACACATTACAAAAAGTAACGGTAAATTCTACTACCTCATCCACCACCAGTGCCATTGGCAGTGGAACTCTTGCGTTGCCTTACGGGGTTCCTAGTTCTGCAAATCCAACATCTGGTTTTGCGGGAAAGTCACATATAATCTATACCGCATCTGAACTTTTAGCAGCAGGAGTTACAGCTGGTAATATTAATGCTGTAAGTCTTAAAGCGCTTAATAACAGTAGCGTCCGCAATTTACACCTCCGTATTTTAGGCACAACCAAAGCATTTTTAACACCTGAAGATATGGACATGACCGGATTTACGAGTGTCTTTTATGACAATGTAGATTTCGTAACAGGTGATAATCAACTCCATTTTCATACACCTTATCTGTGGGATGGAACTTCTAATTTATTAATAGAAATAAGCCTCAATGGCGCTGCAAATGAAATACTCGATCTAGAAGCTGAGCAATTAAGTGACAACAAACTTATGTATGCTTACGCAGGCAATTCTTTGTATTTTGATGGCTTAGGAACCTATGTAGAAGCAGACACTTATGAAGGAATATTAGGTACTGCAGATCGTACTATTGATGCATGGATACGAACCAATAAAGTAGGTGGTGAAATATGCAGTTGGGGAAATGATGCTGCTGGACAAAAATGGGTTTTTAGGGTAAACGATGACGGCACGCTGCGCACAGAGGTGAATGGTGGAGGTGTAAATGGTACAACTAAAGTAAATGATAACCAATGGCATCACGTCGCTTGTGTTTTTTCGGGCAATAGTGTATCGGGAATTAAGCATTACGTAGATGGTAAATTGGAAATAAATGGAACCGTTACTGCAAGCTCAATTAATACGGCAAAAGGATTAAACGTTAGGATAAGTCGTGGTGTAAATAACCGCTATTTTAAAGGCGATATAGACGAAATTAGAATATGGAATGTTGCGCTTACCGATGTCGAAATAACTGCTGTAAAAAACCAAGAAAGCAGCTCAACAGATTCACGTATCACACTATATTACACGTTCAACGATAAAAATAACGCTACGATAACATGTAATGCACCAACTCCCCAAAACGGAAAAATAATAGGCAATGGAGCTTACCGATCTTTTAGAGGCATTTCGATTTTTAAAGGATTTTCATTATCAAGTACTAGACCTAACATCCAATTAATCCAAGGTGTTTTTGATATTACCACTACACCCCAAATAACCCATGACTCTGTACCTCAATTGGCTTATAACATTATCAAATATGATATCAAGAGTAATGCAAGCACAACCATAGACGATGCTAAAATAGAATTGGAGAATACCTTCAAGTGGAATGCAGATGGCAAAGAGTATTGGTATACAGAAGAAAATAATTTGTATGACTCTACTGCGGTAATACCTGCTGGAAGCATTACCATTTCACAAATTCCCTACATACGAAGATGGCCTTCAAGATTGGAGATTATGTCCTTTGTTACGCCTTATGGCATTGGGTTAGACTTAGGGCCAAAAGGTAAAACGTGGACTTTTGACGTAACAGACTTTACCCCTATTTTAAAAGGAAACAAAAGGATTTTCTTGAGTCGAGGTGGTCAAAATCAAGAGGAAATGGACATCCAATTCTTATTTATAAAAGGAACACCAGCACGCGAGGTTTTAGACATCAGCCAATTATGGCCTGCGCAGCAATTCTCGGCTAATTACAGCCAAATTTTAGCAAACGACGTGTATTATCCGCCGCTGAATTACCAAACATTAGATTCTGCCAAAGGATTTAAAATTCGATCTGCTATCACAGGACACGGCCAAGAAGGTGAATTCATACCACGTAACCATTTTATACAGGTAAATAATGAGACCTATAGCCGCCAAGTATGGAAAATGTGCGGAGAGAATCCTGTTTACCCTCAAGGCGGAACATGGATTTACGATAGAGCAGGTTGGTGCCCAGGAATGGCAACAGACGTTGCGGAATATGACCTTACAGGTAAAATAAATGGAGGTGATCTAGTAACCTTAGATTACGGATTAGACGCTGGATCTGGCGACTCTAGGTATATTGTAAATAATCAATTAGTGAGTTATGGCGAGTACAAGTTTGGTTATGATTTAGGCATCGAAGACATTTTAGAACCGTCTAAGAAAATTGAATATGCGCGTAATAATCCAACGTGTTTAAGTCCAAAAATTACGGTTAAAAACAATGGCAGAAATACGGTAAACAGCATCACTATTGATTATTGGGTAAACGATAAAGCCAATAAGAAAACCTATACATGGAATTGTTACCTAACCACAGGAAAAGTAGAAACTATCTATTTACCACAAGACAATTCCATCTACAGTACTGCCGTGCAAGGAAATAGTGTGTTTTACGCAGAAATCACCGCTATTGACGGAAATTCATCTGCAGATGAGTATGTTAACAATAACTTATTCGAGAGTAAATTTGAGTTTCCAGAAGTATATCCTCAGCATTTTTACCTTTTTTACAGAACCAACAATGCTGCTTCTGAAACCAAGATAAAAGTTGTAGACGAATGGAATAAAATAGTTTTTGAAAAAAACAACTTAACCAATAGCACCTTGTATCGGGACACGTTATTACTGGGCTTGGGTTGCTACAAACTTACCGTAGAAGATACCGACGGGGATGGACTTAGCTTCTTTGCAAATAACGATGGATCTGGATTTTTTAGACTTTGGGAAGTAGGTGGTTCGTCACTCAAAACCCTAAATCCTGACTTCGGAAACAAAACCGAACTTCAATTTACCGTAGTGCACAAAGTAGACGTTCCAAAACGCACTATAGATTTAGGTTATAAGGTATTTCCTAACCCTACAAAAGGACATTTTACAGTATCTGGCGGAGATATGGCTGGCGCAAAACACACTCTTTACAATGCATTTGGGCAAACCATAGACGCACCTTATACCCAAGATGAAGCCAAGATAAGCTATGACTTAGGCGCCTATTCTTCAGGCGTTTATTTCATCAACATCCAAAAAAATGGCTTTACATGGACCAACAAGATTGTTGTAGAATAAGGTAATGCTCAAAATGACCTACAAGAAAGTAAAACGCTACTATAAATAGCAGCTAGAAATAGTACCTTTGCAGCCAATTAAAATGAGCGATTTTAAACTAAACACCATCGAAGAAGCCATAGAAGAAATCAGAAATGGTAAAATGATCATCGTTGTAGACGACGAAGACCGTGAGAATGAAGGCGACTTCCTTACCGCGGCTCGCAATGTAACTACAGAGATGGTTAATTTTATGGCGACAGAAGGACGTGGACTTGTATGCGTACCTCTTACCGAAGAACGTTGTGATGAGTTAAATTTAGACCTAATGGTAGGCAAAAATACCGCTCAGTTTGAGACTCCATTTACGATTTCAGTAGATTTAATTGGACACGGTACCAGCACCGGTATTTCTGCGTACGATAGAGCAATGACCATCCAGGCGCTTGTTAATCCTAAAACAGACCCAAGTGAACTGGGTAAACCTGGTCATATCTTCCCACTTAGAGCCCGAACCAACGGCGTTTTGCGTAGAGCTGGACATACAGAAGCGGCAATAGACTTCGCACGTTTAGCAGGCTTTGAACCCGCTGGTTGTATTGTCGAAATAATGAATGAGGACGGCACCATGGCGCGCCTACCAGATTTAATGAAAGTAGCAGCTAAGCACAACATGAAGATTGTGTCTATCGCTGATTTAATCAAATATAGACTAAAGCACGAAAGCTTAATCCAACGACAAATTGATGTTCACATGCCGACTCAATATGGCGATTTTGAACTGTACGCCTACAAGCAAACGAGCAATAATATGGATCACCTTGCCTTAGTGAAAGGAACTTGGGAAAAAGATGAACCTGTATTGGTGCGTGTTCATTCCAGTTGCTTAACTGGCGATATTTTTGGTAGTTGCCGATGCGATTGTGGTGAGCAATTACAAAAAGCCATGCAAGCCATCGAAGAGGAAGGCAAAGGGGTAATCGTGTATATGAATCAAGAAGGTCGTGGAATTGGCTTACTCAACAAACTAAAAGCCTACAAATTACAAGAAAACGGTATGGATACCGTAGAAGCTAATATTGAATTAGGCTTTCAAATGGACGAGCGTGATTACGGTGTAGGAGCTCAGATTTTAAGAGACTTAGGTGTACATAAAATGCGCTTAATGAGTAACAATCCTGTAAAACGTAAAGGACTTATTGGATATGGTTTAGAAATAGTAGATAATGTATCGCTGCAAGTAGAAGCAAATCCGCACAACAAAGCATACTTAGCTACCAAGAAAGAAAAAATGGGGCACGACTTGTAAGCTTAGCTTATCAACCCATACCCCTATTCCTATGGTCTAGCTGCTATTAGCAGCCTTTACTTAGTTTTCGAAAACAAACTCCTTGCCCTTAAGGCCCAATTTTATCTCGCTATTGGTGGCAATTATACCCGCGAGAATATCCTTGCTCAGTTTATTCAATACTTCACGTTGCATCGCTCTTTTGAGTGGTCTAGCTCCAAATTGCGGATCGTAGCCGATCTCTCCGAGCCAATCAAGGGCTTCGTCGGTTGCGGTAATTTTGATGTTTTGGGCAGACAACATTTTCTGTAAGCTTCTAAATTGGATGTCTACAATACCTCTTATATTATCTCGGGTTAAGGGTTTAAACATAATAATCTCGTCTATTCTGTTTAAGAACTCAGGTCTAATCGTTTTCTTGAGTAGTTCAAATACTTCCACCTTGGTTTTAGCCTCAACTTCGTCTGCATTGGTATCCGTTATCTCCAAAAATCGATCTTGAATCAAATGACTACCAATATTGCTCGTCATGATAACAATGGTATTTTTAAAATTAGCTACTCGCCCTTTATTGTCTGTTAGTCTGCCGTCGTCCAGCACTTGCAATAAAATATTAAACACATCAGGATGCGCTTTTTCGATTTCATCCAGTAGAATAACCGAATACGGTTTTCGTCTAACTGCTTCGGTCAACTGTCCGCCTTCGTCATACCCAACGTATCCTGGAGGCGCTCCTATCAGTCTGCTTACCGTGTGTTTCTCTTGGTACTCACTCATATCTATTCGCACTAAGGCATCTTCTTTATTGAATAAATACGCTGCCAATGCTTTAGCCAGTTCCGTTTTACCAACACCTGTTGTTCCCAAAAAGATAAATGAACCTATGGGTTTATTGGGATCTGAAAGTCCCGCTCTACTCCTGCGAATAGCATCGGATATTGCGCCAATGGCATCTTCTTGTCCCACAACCCGTTGGTGTAATTCTCCTTCTAGGTTTAGTAATTTTTCACGCTCGCTTTGCAACATACTTTGCACCGGTATTCCGGTCCATTTGCTTACAACCTCCGCAATATCTTCACTGGTTACTTCTTCTTTTACCAGCGAGCTATTTGCTTGTTTAGCTTGTAACTCGGTCATGAGTATATGCAGCTCATCTTCTACGGTTTTTGTCTTACCGTAGCGTATTTCCGCTACTTTACCAAAGTCACCTGCGCGCTCTGCTTGCTCAGCTTCCAAACGCAGGTCTTCTATTTCCTTTTTCTTTGCTTGAATGCCGTCTACTACTGCTTTTTCTTCTTGCCATTTTGCCCTTAACTGATCTCGTTCTTCCGATAGGTTTGCGATTTCCTCACTTAGGATAGAAACTTTCTGTTCGTCTTTTTCGCGCTTGATGGCTTCTCGCTCTATTTCCAGCTGCATAATCTTACGTTCTATTTCATCTAGTTCCTCGGGAACCGAATCTATCTCAAGACGCAATTTAGCAGCAGATTCATCCATTAAGTCGATGGCTTTATCCGGCAAAAACCTGTTTGATATATAGCGCTGCGAGAGTTCTACTGCAGCAATTACCGCTTCATCTTTTATACGCACTTTATGGTGCACCTCATATTTCTCTTTGATACCTCTAAGTATAGAAATCGCATCTTCTGCACTCGGCTCATCTACCAAAACACTTTGAAAACGACGTTCTAAGGCTTTATCTTTTTCTATATATTTTTGATATTCAGCGAGTGTAGTTGCGCCAATGGCTTTTAGTTCACCACGAGCCAGGGCTGGTTTCAAAATATTGGCGGCATCCATAGCACCTTCGCCACCACCGCCAGCTCCTACTAGCGTATGTATCTCGTCAATAAAAAGTACGATCTCACCATCTGCCGCAGTAACTTCTTTGATTACCCCTTTTAATCGCTCTTCAAATTCACCTTTGTACTTAGCACCGGCAATTAGTGATCCCATGTCTAAACTATAAATCTGTTTAGACTTCAAATTTTCTGGCACATCTCCACTGATAATGCGGTGCGCTAATCCTTCGGCTATTGCCGTTTTCCCAACGCCCGGCTCTCCTACCAGAATCGGGTTATTTTTGGTTCGTCTGCTTAGTATTTGGAGTACCCTTCGTATTTCCTCATCACGGCCTATAACGGGGTCTAGCTTACCGCTCTTAGCCGCATTATTTAGATTACGGGCGTATTTATTTAGGGTATTGTACTGTGCTTCTGCACTATCACTGGTGGCTCTACTCCCACCTCTAAGCTCTTTGAATGCTTTTATCACATCTTTCTTTTGAACTCCAGCGTCTTTAAGCAAATTAGCAACCTGATCACTGCCTTCTGTCAAGGCTAAGAAAATGTGTTCAATCGTCACAAACTCATCCTCAAATTCTTTGAGATAAGCATTGGCTTTCACCAAGGTTTGTTGGCTTACATTACTCAAGTATTGATTTCCAGCCCCACTCACTTTTGGATAGCTCATTAAAATACTATCTAGCGCTTGCTCTATACGTTGCGTATTGGCATTTACCTTTTTTAGCGCGTAACTCAATACTTCTTCATCTACGGTAAATAATGCCTTCAAGATGTGGCCCGTCTCAATAGCTTGTTGCTGCCCTATCATGGCAAGCTCCTGCGCTTTTTGGATTGCTTCTTGGCTTTTAATGGTAAAATTCTTGGTATCCATTTTTGTATCGTTTTATGTTATTAGTTGATTATTTATTAGCGTAAAATGCAACACGTAATCTAATCGGTTATTTCAAATGGCACTCCAAAATGGCTTTTAAGCCATAACGTCTTAGGTAGTTACACAATTACTTGGAATTAAAGCCATTATGGCCATTTTACGTATACTGAAGCGTAAAAACAGTGCTAAGTTGTCGCTCGTGCAAACCCATACTCTACCAGAATCTGGCGCCCTTCTCTTGATGTAACGTATGAATAATGCCTACCTTCGCAGCCACGATGAATCCATTTTTTCAAGATTACACCACTGCGTACGGCACGATTCCATTTGGTAAACTAAAAAACGAGCATTACGTACCTGCAATACACCAAGGCATTACAGATGCTAAAGCTGAAATAGACGCTATAGTTCACACTAACGATACACCCACATTTGAAAACGTTATCGTAGCATTAGAAAATAGCGGCGAACTACTTACCAAAGTAACTTCGGCCTTTTTCAACTTAAACAGTGCTGAAACCAGTGACGAAATGCAAGAAATCGCGCAAGAAATAAGCCCTCTTTTATCTGCGCACGGTAACGATATTGCCATGAATGCTGGCTTATTTGCTAAAGTAAAAGAAGTGTTTGACCAAGGGTTTGACGGACTTACACCAGAGCAAAAAACGCTATTAGAAAACGCATACAAAGGTTTTACACGTAACGGTGCCAATTTAAATGATACAGATAAAGAAAAACTGAGAGAAATAGATGCGCGTAAAGCTAAACTCAGTCTCATTTTTGGTGAGCGTGTGCTGAAAGAAAGTAATGCTTTTGAAATGCTGATTACGGACGAAAATGACCTTGATGGTCTGCCAGAAGGAATTCGGGAGGCTGCTCAGGGAATGGCAACCGCAAAGGAAAAAGGGGGTTGGTTATTTACACTGGACTACCCCAGCTACATCCCATTTGTGACCTACAGCACGCGCAGAGAGTTACGTGAGAAAATGTATAAAGCATTTAGCTCTAAAGCATTTCAATCGAATGAAAACAACAATGAAGAAATAATCCAAGAAATCGTTCAACTGCGCTCAGAGAGAGCAAACCTATTGGGTTTTGAGAGTCATGCAGACTACGTATTGGCAGAGCGAATGGCTAAATCTCCGACTACCGTTATTGAATTTCTTACCACTATTGAAGAAAAAGCACTTCCGCATGCACGTCAAGAGTTTGAAGAACTTACAGCGTATGCCAAAAGACTAGATGGGATTGATCTCTTGCAAAAATGGGATGCGGCCTACTACTCGGAAAAATTAAAGAAAGAGCGTTTTACGATAGACGACGAGTTGCTTCGCCCTTATTTTCAATTAGAGAAAGTAGAAGAAGGTGTTTTTCTGACGGCTAAAAAATTATTTGGAATAAGCTTTCACAAGCGAGATGATATAGATAAATACCACGAAGACGTAATTACCTATGAAGTAAAGGATGAAAACGGCGCGCATTTAGCGGTATTTTATGCCGACTATTTTCCCAGAGCAGGCAAACGCCAAGGAGCATGGATGACTAGTTTTCGCAGTCAGAAACAGACCGCACAAGGCGACCAGCGCCCTCACGTAAGCATCGTGTGCAACTTCACCAAACCTACGGGCACAAAACCCTCTTTACTCACCTTTAATGAAGTGACCACGTTGTTTCATGAGTTTGGTCATGCGTTACACGGTATGCTAGCAGCTGGCACTTATGCTAGCCTAAGCGGTACCAGTGTGTATTGGGATTTTGTAGAGCTACCTAGTCAACTAATGGAAAACTGGTGTTATGAGAAAGAATGCTTAGACTTATTTGCAAAACACTACCAAACAGGTGCAACCATACCTGCAGAATATATTCAAAAAATAAAAGACTCGGCTAATTTTATGAGTGGCATGGCCACTGTTAGGCAAGTCGGTTTGGGTAAGATTGACATGGGTTTTCATGCCGTGAAACTCAACAATAAAACGCCAATACAAAAAAGTATAAAGGAATGGGAAACGGAAAGTATAGCTGGCCTAGACTTTTATCCTGAAGTAGCAGAAGCGTGCACTAGCACAAGCTTTTCACATATTTTTCAAGGGGGCTACAGCAGCGGATACTACAGTTACAAATGGGCAGAAGTGCTTGATGCCGATACATTTGAAGCCTTTTTAGAAAATGGCATTTTTGATCCAGAAACGGCTACTCGTTTTAGGAATACCATTCTATCGGCCGGTGGCTCTGAACATCCATCTATTTTGTATAACCGTTTTAGAGGCCGAGATGCAAAAGTAGATGCCTTGTTAAAACGAGCGGGCTTAGTAGGATAGCCATTTTTATTTAGGTTATTTAGGTTATTTTAGCTGCATGAAATCACCATTTGCGTTCGTATGTCTATGCTTATTTTCGTTAACACTTACCTCTTGTTCCAAAGAAGATATTACTACCGATGTGCAGTTTTTAGAAGCCTCTTATTTTGGTAATTGTTTTTATTATTCTGGAGAAAATCCAAAAAGTATTGTTATCAGAGATCAAGACACGTACGAAAATTATTTTGCA
>JAFMCI010000101.1 GCA_017857855.1 Bacteroidia bacterium
ATAGCGTAGGTATTTGAATCTAATTTAATGCTCGAGCCTTTCTGAGGTACATAAAGTGCACCGAAATTATCTACCGTCCATTTATTGGTTTTACAATATTCGGGTAAGTTTACGGTTGCATTATAATCGTCTATTACAGGCTGAATACTCACTACGCCGGGTGTATTTTTAAGATCTATAAGATTTTGCTTGGTTAGTTGCATTAAATAGCTTCCCTCACCATTGGTCTGGTCAATCTCAGAAATATTTAACTTTTCATAATCTTTAAATGATAGTGTATTAGATAGCTGTACCATGTAAGAACTTTGTCCATGAACGGCTACGTCTGTCGCTTTACCATTTATGTACACTTTTCCATTGACTATTTTTAAGGTATCTCCCGGTATTCCAATACATCGTTTGATATAATTGGTTTTTTTGTCCGTAGGATGCGCAAACGTGTTTTGTGTAATAAGTTCGTAGGGATAGTTGAAAACTACGATATCATTGTTTTTGATATCTTGAAAACCTGGTAATCGGTAAAAAGGTAATTTAAGCGCTTCGGAGTATGCTTTTCCGCCTATAACGGGCATCTCTTGATGTACAAACGGAAACGCAATGGGTGTCATGGGCACACGAGCACCATAATGCATCTTACTCACAAATAAAAAGTCACCTCTAAGGAGTGATTTCTCCATAGATGAGGTCGGTATTTGATAGGCTTCTATAAAAAATGTGCGGATAAGAGTGGCCGCAATTATGGCAAACATACCCGCATCTATCCACTCGCCACCCGATACCGTTTTTCTATACTTATAACGGAACATATAATATACCCAAATGGCTACTTGCCAAAATACTAAGTATATTAAAGGATTTATAAAACCAGCGTCTGTTTGTGTAAGCAGAAGTATAAACGTAAGTATGTTTACAACCGTAAAAATAACATAGAATATAGCCGCACGCTTACTCAGTAGTTTCCAATCTTCCTTGAAATTAATTTTCATTTACTTTATTTTTTGTCAAAAATTTAATAATTCTTTCATGGTGTAAACACCTTTTTTACCTTGCATCCACTCTGCGGCCAAGACAGCACCTTGGGCAAAACCCAATCTACTTTTTGCATTGTGAATTAACGTGATTTCATCAATGGGACTTTCATACGTTACTTGATGAAAACCAGCAACATCAGGCGCTCGTTTACTTAGTATTTGCAAATCAAACGATGTTAATTTGGCTTTTTCTCTTTCGAGCAGACCAACGTATTTCTTTTTTCTATCAATAGAATCTATAATTCCCTCTGCAAGCGTAACCGCAGTGCCACTCGGATGGTCTAATTTTTGTAAATGATGCGTTTCGGTCATGCTTACCTCATATTCAGAAAAACCATTCATGATCTTAGCCAATCGCTCATTCATATGAAAAAGAATATTAACGCCGATACTAAAGTTTGTAGCGGTAAATAGTCCTTTGTTATGTTCAAGTGCAAAGTCTGCTAATTTGGAATAATGCTCGTACCATCCAGTTGTTCCAACTATTATAGGCGTATTCGCTTCAAAACATTTGTGAATATTTGACACTGCAGCATCCGGTTGTGTAAACTCAATCGCAACGTCACTTTTATCGAGTTCATTAATGTTGAAATCAGAAGAATCTATAATAGCCGCAATGGTATGACCACGTTCTAAAGCTACCTTTTCGATGGTTTTGCCCATCTTTCCATATCCTATTAATGCTATGTTCATCTAATTCAGAACAAAACAACATCTTTTTTTTCATTTAATAAGGGTAAAATAGAAATGAGAGTAAAAGTAATAGCGTCTTTTTTCGTACTCACTTACGCTCAGCTATCTGATATAAACTTGCAGATTCTTTCCTTTATTTGCTGAACTAAATTAAAGCCTTGAAAAAAAGAAGAATAACACCAACAAAGGGTGCTAAAAAAAGTAATAGCGGCAATAAAATATGGGGTATAGTGTTAATTGTAGTGTTTTTTGGAATCACCGCAGGTTACTATGTACTATTTAAAGGAAATACAGATGCTTCTGATGGCGAGTATTTTTATATCAAATCAACAGATAACTATACGCAAGTTCTTGAAAATCTTACGTATCATCATATTATAAAGAATATGGAGTCATTTAACTTAGTGGCTACTCAACTTGATTTACCTACCAAGTTTAAAGCAGGAAAATACAAGCTAGAAGCGGGGATGTCTAATATAGAGTTGGTACGAAAAATAAGAAATGGAGGTTGGGAGACGACGGTAGCCAAGCTCAAATCTGAAATGACGCGCGAGCAAGTCATAAACTACCTTGCTGATAATACAGAAGCAACAAAAGAAGAATTGATGGATGCGATGAATGGTGATTGGATGGCTGAGAATGGATTTACCAATGAAAATAAATGGTGCATTTTTTTACCGGATCATTATCACCTTAACTGGGCCAGTCCAGCAGATAAAACAATTAATCGTTTTGTGGAAGAGTATAATAAATATTGGACGGTAAAACGCAAGGCGCAAGCTCAAGAGCAAGGCCTTACCTCCAAAGAAGCTACTATTTTGGCCAGTATTGTAGATGGTGAGGCAATCTATGCTGATGAGATGCCAATTATAGCAGGGTTATATCTAAACAGGGTGCGTACAGGAATACCTTTAGGAGCAGATCCTACCATTTGGTTTGTGATTGGAAAAGGTGAGCGACACAGACTGCGCTATGCGGATCTAAAAGTGCCTCATCCATATAATACGTATCTCAATAGAGGATTACCTCCAGGACCTATTTTTTGTCCAGATAAGCGTGCTATAGAGGCAGCCATCAATCCCAAAAGTCATAACTATTATTACATGTGTGCTAAGCCGGATGGCTCACTGCGCCATGCGTTTGCCAATGGATTGGATGAACACAATAGAAATGCCGCAGCGTATCGAAAGAGTTTAGATAAGCAAGGTGTAGTAAGGTAGTTTTTAGGGTTGTTGCATGTGTTGTGGGAGTCTAGCATTTGCA
>JAFMCI010000045.1 GCA_017857855.1 Bacteroidia bacterium
AAGCCAAACATAATCGCGGTATTGATGAGGTTGTATTGCGGCAATCGAATAGCATTTTTTAGGGTCCCATTTAACTTTGCCCAAGCGACCATGCTCCCACTAAAAGATACTGACCCTATGACCATTCCTGCCAGTATGACTGCCATATTGGTAGGATTACTTGTATTGTGATGAAACTCTACCAAACCGATAAGAGCAGCACATGCACCACCCATACCGTTGAATAGCGAGACTAATTCTGGCATTTTAGTCATTTGTACACGCTTGGCAGTAAGCCAACCAACGACAGTACCAATCGCTATAGCTCCAAAAATAAGCCCGTAAACCAGAGGACTTACCGCTCCGTCATGAAACACTATTGCCGTAAGGATAGCCGTTATCATACCAACCGCTGCTAAGGAATTTCCTTTCTTTGCGGTTTTGGCATTACTTAGCATTTTCAGTCCTAAAATGAAGGTAACTGACGACAATAAATATATAATGTGTTGTATCTCTAAATTCATTATTTTTTCTTAAACATTTCTAACATTCTATCTGTCACTACAAAACCGCCCACCACATTTAGCGTTCCTAAAAATACAGCTATGGTGCCAAGGGCCAGCGCTAGGTAATTGTCTGTTTCTGTGTTTAGCATGAGTAAAATGGCTCCGACCACTACCACACCGTGTATAGCATTAGCGCCGGACATCAGTGGTGTGTGGAGTACTGCAGGCACTTTACCTATCACTTCTACTCCTACGAATATCATCAAGATGACGATAAAAATCATGTCCTTATTTTCTGTGAAAAATTCTATCATTTCAATTTTATTTAAACGTTAAATTTTTTGGGCTTAGTTACTTAGTTACCAGAGTTCCGATAGTTATCTCATCCTCCATATCCCATTTAAAGTTGCCTTCACTTACCATATGCGATAAAAATGTATCGATGTTTCGGCTTAGTAATTCACTGGCATTAGTTGGTATTTGAGCAGGGAAGTTGCTTATACCTACTATCTTTACTCCGTTGTGTATTACTGTTTCGTCTGCTTTGCTCAGCGCAGTATTACCGCCTTTGGCAACAGCCATATCCACTATTACAGAGCCATTTTTCATCATTTCGATTTGCTCTTGACTAATCAGAATAGGTGATTTTGCTCCTTGCACTAACGCAGTGGTAATTACCAAGTCGGCTTGCGCCAATGATTTATTAACCGCAGCTTTTTGCTTGGCTAAATATTCTTCAGATACTTCTTTGGCATAACCGCCTTCTACCTTCACCCCTGCACCGTCATCTTCTACACTAATAAATTTAGCGCCTAATGATTCTGTTTGCTCTTTGCACTCCATGCGCACATCTGTAGCCTCTACAATAGCGCCAAGTCTTTTAGCCGTAGCAATGGCTTGTAATCCTGCCACGCCCACGCCAAAGATCAAGACTCTAGCCGGCGTAATAGTACCCGCTGCGGTAGTAAGCATTGGAAATATTTTACCTAAATTGTCGGCACCGCATATCACAGACTTATAGCCTGAAAGATTGGATTGAGAGCTAAGTATATCCATACTTTGGGCTCTACTTATTCTGGGCATAGCATCCAAACTCAACCCTTTCACTCCTTTACTTTCGAGGCTAAGGATAAGATCTTCGTTTAATCTATGAAACAGTTGGGACACCCATATTTGACCACTTTTTAGATTCGCTAAATCCTCCGAAGAAGGTGGGTTTATTTTAACAATAACATCACTTAGTTCAATCGCTTCTTTTGCACCGGCAACTACACTTGCTCCTGCATTGATGTAATCGATATCGGTAAACGCGGCGCTAACTCCTGCGTTTGTTTCTACCATCACTTCAAACCCTAAGGACATTAACTTACTAATGGATTTAGGAACTATGGCTACGCGAGTTTCGCCTGCATCTGTTTCTTTGAGTACTGAAAGTTTCAATTTTTCTTCTACTTTTAAGTTGGCGGTAAAGTTAGAAGATTTTTGATATTGAATATAAAAAGTCCAGAAATTGTGCACATAAACGAAACACCTGAGGTCTCACTCAAAATGTCCTTAGCAATATTTTACCCATAGAATAAAAAAAGAGCCACTCTGTGAGCGGCTCTTTCAATTCTATATGAATCAGTCTTAAGAAATCCTGTTAACGGATAACCCTAACTAATCATCGAAGCTTACTTTACTTCTTCAAAGTCTACGTCTTCTGCTTCGGTAGCATTATCTGTAGGCTCGCCACCTGCATTGGCTTCTGCTCCAGGAGCGCCACCTTCTTGCTGTGCTGCATAGATATCCTGGCTAGCTGCTTCCCACGCTTTATTAAGCGTTTCCATGTGCACTTCTATACCTGCTATGTCGCCTGCAGCGTGTGCAGTTTTAAGATCCTCTTTAGCAGATTCAATAACCGCTTTTTTCTCAGCAGGTATTTTGTCTCCGTAATCGGATATTTGTTTTTCAGTTGTAAAGATTAACTGATCTGCTTGGTTAAGCTTATCGATTTTTTCTCTCTCTGCTTTGTCTGCATCTGCATTGGCTTCTGCTTCCTTACGCATTCTATCTATCTCAGCATCGCTAAGACCAGAACTTGCTTCTATTCTGATATTTTGCTCTTTACCTGTATCTTTGTCTTTTGCACTTACGTTTAATATACCGTTTGCGTCAATATCAAAAGTTACTTCAATTTGTGGTCTTCCTCTAGGTGCTGGCGGAATACCGTCTAAATGGAATTTACCAATAGTTCTGTTATCCCTTGCCATAGCACGCTCACCCTGTAATACGTGTATTTCTACACTTGGTTGACTGTCTGATGCAGTTGAGAATACTTGTGATTTTTTAGATGGAATAGTAGTGTTACTTTCTATTAGCACGGTAGATACACCGCCCATAGTTTCAATACCTAAAGATAATGGTGTAACGTCTAATAGAAGAACGTCCTTTACCTCACCTGTAAGTACACCACCTTGAATAGCAGCACCAATTGCTACTACTTCATCAGGATTCACGCCTTTACTTGGAGCTTTTCCAAAGAATTTTTCTACTTCTTCTTGTATTCTAGGAATACGAGTACTACCTCCTACTAGGATAACTTCATCAATATCAGCAGCTGTATAACCTGCATCTTTCAACGCTTGTTTACAAGGATCCATACTTCTTTTGATAAGGTCGTCTGCAAGTTGCTCAAACTTAGCTCTTGTAAGTGAACGAACTAAGTGTTTCGGTCCTGAATCAGTTGCTGTTACATATGGTAAGTTGATTTCTGTTTGTGTAGAGCTAGACAATTCAATCTTCGCTTTTTCAGCAGCTTCTTTTAATCTTTGAAGCGCCATTGGATCTTTTCTTAAGTCTATACCTTCGTCAGATTTAAACTCTTCTGCTAACCATTCTATAATAACACGGTCAAAATCATCACCACCTAAGTGTGTATCACCATTGGTTGATTTTACTTCAAATACGCCATCTCCAAGTTCTAAGATAGAAATATCGAATGTACCTCCTCCTAAATCGTAAACAGCTATTTTTTGGTCAATGTCTTTCTTGTCTAGTCCGTAAGCTAATGCAGCCGCTGTAGGCTCATTCACTACACGTTCTACTTTAAGACCAGCGATTTCTCCAGCTTCTTTGGTAGCCTGTCTTTGGCTATCGTTAAAATATGCAGGAACAGTTATAACCGCTCTAGTAACCGTGGTACCTAAGTAATCTTCAGCCGTTTTTTTCATTTTTTGAAGAATGATGGCTGAAATTTCTTGTGGGGTGTATTTTCTATCTCCAATAAGTACACGAGGAGTATTGTTGTCTCCCTTTACTACTTTGTAAGACATGTGTCTAATTTCACTTTCCACCTCGTCATAGGTAGAACCCATAAATCGCTTGATAGAACTTATAGTGTTCTCTGGGTTAGTGATAGCTTGTCTTTTAGCAGGATCACCTACTTTTCTCTCTCCGTTTCCATTGTCCAAAAAGGCTACAATTGACGGCGTTGTTCTTCTTCCTTCACTGTTAGGTATTACTACAGGCTCGTTACCTTCCATTACAGATACGCACGAGTTTGTGGTTCCTAAGTCAATTCCAATTACTTTACTCATTTTTATAAAATTCGATTATTAATTGCTTGCACTTAAACAATATGAGTGCCATGTACCAAAAAGAGATTAGTTGTCAGTTATAACAAAAAGTATATGCCAAAACGACACAAGCTATTCTACAAATCCGAGATTCTTGGTAATATCTGACAGATTAATTTGAGCCAAGGTGGTGGCATTAAAAGTTTGATTTTTGAACGTCTTTATGTGTCGCGAGGTAAATAATCCCAATGCGTTGGTCATATTGGTATATTCAGGTTTCTTCTGCACTATTCCAATAGAAGGCTTATTTACAGATATATAGGTATTGAAGTCATCAGATATCCCATACACTTTTACATCAAAATCTATTAATCTTCTTCGCACATTAGGATTTACATCAAGTGCTCCTGCTAAGCTGTAAAAAAAGTTTGCTGATTGGGTATTGGTTTTATTTATATTGAATCCTTGCAAATTAATCGTTCTCAAATCCGTTAGCATATTCCATCTCACTATTTTTTCTATCTTTACTGAAGGGTTATTAATATTATATTCTTCTATGCGCATATCCATTACAAACGAATAGGAGCGCACCCATTTACCTTCTTGATAACGAAAAAGAATAGTATGGTCTTTTTGTACGTTGACCGCAATGTTTGAGTATATATCATTTATCGGATCACTAACTTCAGGTTTACCTAGACTGCGCGTAATGCCCGTACAAACATGTCCCGTTTTAGGATTTCTAACGATCAGTTTATAATCATAGTCTATCACTGAAATAGATGCCTTTATAGGATCACTCAACTCATACAAAAAATTATTTTCACTATAAAAAATACCGGAATCTTTCGGCATGCCAATATCATTTCCATTGACCTTTGAAAGGGTAAAAACATTGGTCAACTTTCCATTGGTATATTCTTCAATTTTGACATCTAGTGAGTCATAATATAAAGAATCTTGCGTATTTGAAAATGACAATGCAGCAATGCTTTCATCCAAGTAAGCCCGTTGAATTCTTACGTAATTTTTCGCCTGCTCTGGATTTAACGTACCGTATACGATGACTACTTCCTCCCAATTTGCCGCTACTGATATTTCATTATCACAGGCGGTTATAGCACTCATAATCAACACTAATATCAGGAAGAACCCAGTCGTTTTTTGCATATTTTTAGTTTAGCTTTGCAAACTTTCACAAATTAAATGAGATTACTATCATTTCTATGTATAATAACTTTGTCACATTATGTTAATGCTCAAAATGTGTTTAGCATTTTTACTGATACGTTATCAAAAGATGAATTTACTACACAAAAATCCAACTTCCCCCAAAAATATACTTCATCTGAAATTTCTATTATTGAAAATGGTCAGTACCGCCTCAAAAGATTGAGTGACCAGGGTCAATCCATTTCCTATCTAAAAACTGATAACACAATATATGCATGTGAGGTAATTGCTGAAATTGAAATTGCCAATGGAAGTAACAACGGCGGAGGCATAGTTCTTTATGGTCAAACCATGAGCAATGGAGCCATATTTCTTGAATTCAATAAAAAAAGACAATTCCGGATATATAAACAATCCGGTTCCCAGCACCAAAACTTGAGCGGAACAGTTAAAGATAACGGATGGCTAAAAAATAAAAATTTAGCTTCAGTTGGTAGAAACACTATTCGTTTAAAAATGGAGCACGGTTATTTTGATCTTTATTTTAATAACCACTACGTTTATACTGCATTTGACACTGAATATACCAGTGGGAAAATAGGTGTTTTTGCCGACAATAATTCAGAAATCATACTTTCAAACTTCATCATACTCAGTAATAAAGAACAATATAAGAACATTTTAAGCAAGCAAATAGTAGAAACTGCTCAATCTAGCTCTTCAAATTCGAACCCTGCCTTTGAAGAAGTAATTTTGCTCTTTAAAACCAAAATAGATCAGCAGCAATTGCAAATATCTACACTTCAAAATGAACTTGACAAATGCAAAAGCATGCTTAATTACGATACCAGTTTAGTTACTCGATCACGAGAATTGTTAAAAGCAAATAGAAAATTAACACTTAAATTAGACTCAACTAGCAGAGTGCTAAATCAAGATAAGAAGCGACTAGAATACCTAGAATCTCTAAAAGCAGATATTGAAAAAGGGAACAACGGTGATTTAGTCATAAGTTTAACAACTATACTTGCAGATGTCAAAAAAGACCAACAAGCATCGTTGCAAAGAACCGAATTGGCCGAAGAATCAAATAAGGCGTTAAAGACCGAAAACGAAGTATTATTACGCGAAATAAAACGACTAAAATACATTATTGATACCCAGAAATAAACAGCAATGAGTGTAGCTAAAAAAGACATAAAAAAAATGACTACCCACCAACTTCAAGAGATGAAGACTCGTGGCGAAAAAATATCCATGCTAACTGCATACGATTACTCCTATGCCAAAATAGTGGACGATGCAGGTATAGATGTTATCTTAGTAGGCGACTCGGCAAGTAATGTAATGGCGGGTCATGACAGCACCTTGCCCATAACTTTAGAGCAGATGATATACCATGCACAATCGGTTATACGTGCTGTAACCAGATCATTTGTTGTGGTAGACCTTCCTTTTGGAAGCTATCAAGGAAATAGCACGGAAGCCTTAAGAAGTGCGATTCGAATAATGAAAGAAAGTGGTGCACACTCCGTAAAGTTAGAAGGAGGTTCTGAGGTTATAGAATCTGTAAAACGAATACTGAGTGCAGGTATACCTGTAATGGGACATTTAGGTTTAACCCCTCAAAGTATATATAAATTTGGCACTTACACCGTGCGTGCTAAAGAGGAAGAAGAAGCGCATAAACTAATAGAAGACGCCAAATTATTGGAAGAAGCTGGTTGTTTTGCGATAGTTCTTGAAAAAATACCGGCTAGTTTGGCTAAAAAAGTCGCTGAATCTCTAACCATTCCTGTAATTGGAATTGGAGCAGGTAGTGACGTAGACGGCCAAGTTTTGGTACTACATGACATGCTAGGAGTGACTAAAGAATTTTCTCCTCGATTCTTACGCAGATACCTGAATTTATATGAAGAAATGAAAGGTGCCGTGGGACAATATATTGCAGACGTAAAGTCTGTTAATTTTCCAAACGAAAACGAGCAGTATTAAGCTTCTTCTAGTACAGCACTAAGACCTTTATCTGTCAATGCTGAACAAATAGGCAATAGCTCAGTTTCTGATCCACTTTTTACCGCACATTTACCTTTAAAATGCACAAGCATAGCACATTGCTCTGCTTGCTCAGGAGTGTGCTTACAATACTTGATAAGACAGTTTATCACGTGATCAAATGTATTGACATCATCATTATATAAAATAATAACGAAGCCTGTATCTACATCAGTCAGTACATCAACTAACTCTTGCTGCTCAGTATGTGTGTCTAAAATCATGATTTGCTCTTAAATAACTTAGCCTTACTCTCTTCGCCATTAAGTAACCGTGTAATATTTTTCTTATGGGTTAAAATAACCATTACAGCGGCTGCTATACCAAATGCAATCAGTAAAGGCTCGTCTCTTTTGAAAACAAAGATTGTTAAAATCGGAAATGCTATTGCAGCTAAAATAGAGCTTAAAGACACATATTTAGTAAGAAGTAAGACAACGATAAACAAACCCAATATTGCCAAAGCCAACACATAGTGAATTCCTATCAGCATACCGAAAAGAGTCGCAATTCCTTTGCCACCTTTAAACTGCTCAAAAACAGGGAATATATGCCCAACCACTGCCAAAAGTCCGAAAAGCAATTGTAGGTTTATGAAACGGTCTGTTCCATGTTCTATACCACCTAAATAATGAACTAAACTTGCAGCCGTAACCCCTTTAATTACATCCATAAAAAGGACCACTGTACCTACTTGCTTACCAAGCACCCTAAAGGTGTTAGTAGCTCCCGCGTTGCCGCTTCCTTGCTCGCGGATGTCAAACCCAAAATAGGCTTTACTAATCCACACACTCGTGGGAATACTTCCCAAAAGATAAGCGACAACAGACAATAATATGATTAAAAATAATTCCAAATTTTATACCTTTAATTAATAAATAATAAGCGTTAGTAAATTTGATTTATCAAATAGGAAATCCTATTTGATAAGCAACGCATCACCATAGCACAAGAAATTATATCCTTCTTTTACAGCAGAATCATAGACTTCCATCGCCAATTTATGGTCATCTAAATAAGCTGACGTAAGCATCATTAGTGTAGATTGTGGCTCATGAAAATTAGTTAAAAAACAGTTCGCTATTCTTGGCTCATACGGAGGGAATATGAACTTATCTGTCCAGCTATCATCAGCATTTAAACGTCCAAAAGCAGAAACAGAACTCTCAAGAGCACGCATAACGCTTGACCCAACGGCTAAGACTTTTTTCTTCTCGTCTTTGGCTTTGTTCACAATATCGGCGGCTTCTTGCGATACCATGAAGTGCTCACTATCCATTTTATGTTTGGTAAGGTCTTCAACCTCTACCGGTCTAAATGCACCCAGCCCAATATTCAAATTAACTTTAGCAAAGTTTACTCCTTTTATTTCGAGCCTCATCATGAGTGCTCGGGTAAAATGAAGGCCTGCTGCAGGAGGAGCGATAGCGCCTTCTACTTCCGCAAAAATAGTTTGGTACATTTCTTCATCTTCAGGAACAGCATCACGCTCCAAGTATTTTGGAATAGGCGTATGACCCAATTTATTTACCACATTCTTAAACTCCTCATCAGAGCCATCAAAAAGGAAACGTATAGTTCTTCCTCTACTTGTAGTATTGTCAATAACCTCAGCAACAAGCTCATCTTCGCCGAAGAACAACTTATTCCCTACTCTTATTTTTCGGGCTGGATCGACTAAAACATCCCACAAACGAAGCTCATTATTAAGCTCACGTAGCAAGAAAACTTCTATTTTGGCACCTGTTTTTTCTTTATTTCCATAAAGTCTTGCAGGGAATACTTTGGCATTGTTTAATACCATTACATCGCCTTCATTAAACTCTTCCAAAATGTCTTTAAACATCTTATGTTCAATGGTTTTTGTAGCTTTATCTACAACCATTAGCTTGCACTCATCACGATTGTACGGTGGGTGTCCTGCTACTTTACTAGGATCTAAGTCAAAGTGGAATTCTGATAATTTCATGTGTATATTTTAAGAAACGTGGCTCTTCTAAAAAAGGGTGCAAAAGTACGCTATTTAAAAAGCGAAGTCAAGTGTTTATTCAATCTATCTTGTGTTCATACCCAAAACAGCCTCCTTCAAGCATTATATCGGCATGTAAATAATAACCTTTATCGATTTTAATTTACACATCAGCGTCTTGATCGTATCATTGACCAAGTATATGAATAGAGGTACAATGTTTAAAGAATCTATGGCACTTACTTTTGGTTTTTTGCGCGCCAACAAACTAAGAAGTGTACTGTCTGTTCTGGGAATTACTATAGGCATTTTTTGCATCGTATCTATACTTACAGCAACCCATTCACTAGAACAAAATATTCGAGCGAACGTAGACAAGCTCGGAGATAAAATCGTTTATGTCCAAAAATGGCCATGGGGTTTTGGTGGAAGTTATAATTGGTGGGAATACCTCAATAGACCCGAAGCAAGCATAGCAGAATATAAAAGGCTAAGCAATGAAGCTGATAGGTCATTGGTAAAAGATGTCGCCTTCTTTTTTGAATTTGGAAATAATAAAGTAAAGTCTCCTTTGCAAGAGGTAAGTGATGTAGGTATCACTGCTATAAAAGGTGACTTTTTCAAGATAAACCAATGGGAACTGGCATCTGGACGAACCTTTAACGACATGGAACTCGCCAAAGGCAAAAATGCTGCTATTGTAGGATATTCATTGGCATTAAGTCTTTATAACGGACAAAATCCTGAAGGAAAATCGGTCCTCATAAACGGCAACAAAGTCAATATTATAGGTGTGTTAGCCAAACAAGGAAATGCCATAGGTGGACCACAATATGACGACATAATGGTACTCCCGGCAGTTTTTGCTCAAAAATTTGCCAAACCTAATACACAAGGCGTTAAATCGTCTATTGTCATCAATGGTCATAAGAACGTAGCCTTAAAATCACTAGACTTTGAGATTAAACGAATCATGAGATCTATTAGAAAGCTGAGACCGAAGGATAAAGACAATTTTGCTATCAACAAACTTACCATGATATCGGACCAACTCAATCAAACCTTCGGGATGATAGACATTGCCGCACTAATTATAGGGGGATTCTCTCTGTTGGTAGGTGGATTTGGTATAGCCAACATCATGTTTGTTTCGGTAAAAGAACGTACTTCCATCATTGGCCTTCAAAAAGCACTAGGCGCTAAACGAAATTTTATAATGTCTCAGTTCCTTTTTGAAGCCGTCATACTATGCATTGCGGGAGCCCTAATTGGGATTTTATTTGTTTTTGCCTTAGGAACGTTAGCTTCTCATTTTACTAGCTTTAAAATTTACTTTAGCTCAACTATATTTATGTTAGGTGTGGCTATATCCATTGTTATTGGCCTTATTGCTGGCATATCACCGGCATTACTGGCAGCTCGAATGGATCCTGTAGAAGCATTAAGGAAATAGATTATCCTTCTGACGCCAAATTCAGGTCAAAAAAAAGGAGCCATTCTCGCAAGAATGACTCCTTTTTTGATAACAATGAATGCTTAATTTAACAATGCATTCGTGCCTCTTACGCCTTCAGCGCTCTCAATCATTTTAGCTTTTTCAGCGTCTGATAAAGATACTTCTACTATGCGCTCAATACCATTTTTGCCAATAATACATGGCACTCCTATACAGATATCCGAAAGAGCGTATTCTCCGTCAAGCATTGCTGAACAAGGAATCATTTTTTGAGAATCTAGGGCAATTGCTTTTACGATTTCAGAAACAGCAGCTCCAGGAGCATACCAAGCACTAGTGCCTAATAAACCAGTAAGCGTAGCTCCACCTACTTTAGTTGCTTCTACTATTTCATCCATTTTATCTGCAGCTAAAAACTCAGCCACATTTACGCTATTACGTGTTGCTTTCTCTATCAAGGGAACCATTCCTGTATCGCTATGACCACCTATAACCATACCTTCTACGTCAGACGCCGGACAACCCAAAGCTTCTGCTAATCTATATTTAAAACGAGCACTATCTAAAGCTCCTCCCATTCCGATAATACGGCTTTTAGGGATATTGGTAGCTTGATGTACCAAATAAGTCATTGTATCCATAGGATTAGAAACAACGATAATAATGGCATTGGGAGAATGTGCTAGAATACTAGTAGCAACGGTTTTAACAATACCTGCATTAATGCCAATAAGCTCTTCACGCGTCATACCTGGTTTACGCGGTATACCACTTGTAATTACCGCAACGTCGCTTCCTGCTGTTTTGCTGTAATCATTGGTAGCACCTGTTATTTTGGTATCAAAACCATTAAGCGATGCACACTGCATAAGATCCATTGCTTTACCTTCCGCAAAGCCTTCTTTGATGTCAATAAGACAAACCTCTGCTGCAAAATTTTTGATGGCGATGTACTCGGCACAACTAGCACCTACTGCACCCGCTCCTACTACTGTTACTTTCATTGGTGCAAAACTAACATTTGTATGAGTATTTCTCACAAAATACATCACTATGACAATAGCAATCTAGTTAGTTAGGGTATAGACCTTAGACAACAATCGCTTTTCTACGTATAATTCTATACCATTTGTTGGCTTAAGCAGTGTAAAGATCCAAATCCCCATATAAAGTCTACTGCGCTTATCCCGATAATTTCCCTTCCAGGAAAACACTCAGAAAGTATGGTTAGCGCTATGCGATCATTGGCATCATTAAATGTTGGAACCAGCACTGCACCATTCAGTATTAAAAAATTGGCATAACTCGCTGGTAACCGGAGGTTTTCAAAAACCATTTTTTTAGGCATAGGTAGTTCTATGACCTTAGGAGACGTTCCATTTTCTAATTTGGCGGCCTTCAGTCGTTTTAAATTATCTTGTAACGGCTGATAGTTCGCATCTTCGGGATTCTTCTCGACCACGGTTACAATAGTATCTTCATTCACAAACCTACATAAATCATCTATATGACCATGTGTATCATCGCCATGCAATCCGTCACCGAGCCAAATTACATTGGTAACACCCAGGTACTCTGAAAAAACCGCCTCATAATCATCCTTAGTAAATCCAGGGTTTCGTACTTGTATACTTGGGTGCAATAGGCACTCCTCTGAGGTTAATAGTGTTCCTCTCCCATTCACATCAATAGCACCCCCTTCCAAAACAACCTTTTTCCCCTTGTAATATGCTTCTGTTAACGCTATTTCTAAATGCTCGGCAACCATCATTGGCACTTTCCTATCCAACTGATAATTGGGATATTTTGCCCAGCTATTAAAATTAAAGGAAATAGCTTCTCGATTTCCAAGGTCGTTTTGTACGATAATAGGTCCAGAATCGCGCATCCAACTTCGGTTGGTTTTGTGTAAGATAAAATCTACTCTCTCCAGATTTACATCAGCATTCTGTAACATTCCGGTTACTTTATGCTGAAGCATTTCGCTTGCTACCATAAGATACACCGTTTCATAGCAAGTTACTTTTTTAATAAATTCTATATAAGCCCATTGTACTGCTTGGTATTTACCTGGCCAGTCATTACCGTTATGAGGGAAGCAAAGTAAGATGCCTTTTTGATGCTCCCACTCTGCTGGAAATCGTCTTGTCATATCTGTTAGTTAATAACTGATTCTAATCTATTGCTCGTTGGGTGATATCCTCATAAGCGTCAATTCTTCGATCTCTAAAAAATGGCCAGTTTTGGCGCACATTTTCTTGTAAATCTAAATCTACTTCTGCCATCAAAATTTCTTCTTGATCATGTGAGGCTTGTGCTAAAATTTCCCCTTGAGGTCCTGCAATAAAAGAGGATCCCCAAAACTGAATCCCATCAGCATCTGGCAAGTAATTCTCTAACCCAATACGATTAGCCGCGGCTACGTAAATCCCGTTTGAAACGGCGTGACCCTTCATGGCATTCATCCAAGCAGCGTGTTGATTCTGACCATACTGCTCTTTTTCTGAAGGATGCCAACCAATGGCTGTTGGATAAAACAACGTTTCGGCACCTTGCAAAGCCGTGAGTCTAGCTGCCTCAGGAAACCACTGATCCCAACAGATAAGTGTTCCTATTTTTCCTTTTTGCGTATTAATTGTTTTAAAGCCTAAATCACCGGGTGTAAAGTAAAATTTTTCATAAAAAAGAGGATCATCAGGAATATGCATTTTACGATAAAGACCTGCTTCTGTGCCATCTACATCAATGATGTAGGCACTGTTATGATAAATACCTGTCATTCTTTTTTCGAAGAATGGTACGATGATAACCACACCTAGTTTCTTAGCAAGCGCGCTAAAAGCGATAAATGAGGTGCTGTATAATGGCTCTGCCAGCTCAAAATTTGCCACATCTTCACTTTGGCAAAAATAATGACTACTGTAAAGCTCCGGCAAGCAAATTACCTCCGCACCTTGTTGCGCAGCTTGAGTAACCCATTGGGTACACTTAATAAGATTATTGGAAGGCGTATCATTCAAGTTGAGTTGTATGACAGCAATTTGGTATTTTCTGTTCATGGATAATTAAATAAGGTATTGTGACATCGCTTTATTTCATTCGGCAACATTGTAATTTTAAGTGGCAAATATACCAAGATTTGAATTAGGCTTTAGTAGATACATCTGTAAGCTCTCGATTACGGGTAGTATAAATCTTGTAGGATGAAGTTAGTAGTTTCCGTACTTTTTCTTGCATTTTTTAGGCTTTATCTCATATTCTACTGCTTTTGTGCGACCTTTGACACAAAATAAACACACCATGAATATTGAAATCATCCCTTTCGTAGGATTTAATCAAGTGAAATTTGGAATGAGCCTGGAGAAAATTAAAGAACTTCTGGGCGAACCGACAGAGACTGTTAGAGAAAAACACGAAGACGATTCAGAAGACGTATCGCTTATGTATGGAGATCTCGGCGCAGAACTTAGTTTTATGTCTGAAGATGATTTTAGACTTGGACTTATCACTTGTTTCGCTCCAACTTTTACGTTAGACGAGCAATCTTATGCAGGCATGAGCGAAGCAGACTTTTTAAAGGACGCAAAATTTGACGACTTAATTTTGGAAGAAACATTTGAAGAACTTAACGCTAAAGACTACACGATTGATTCAAAAGGATTAAGTGTTTGGATACAAGATGGTTTTGTAGACTCTATCACTATGTTTCCCAATCATATAGATGAGGACACCGTAGAGTGGCCAGCCTAAAAATCTAGGATTTAAAATAACCTTAAAAAAAACGAGCTAATGAAATTCATTAGCTCGTTTTTTAATACCCTAATTTAACCGTACTTACCTAAGGTAGCTGTATTCATTCCGCAAATAATCTCCACTTCTAGCTACCAAAGGTGCGGTAGTCTGAGAAAACAACCATTCATTTCCGGGGGGATTAGGTTCGCTTCGTTTTGCAAAATCAAGTTGTGCAGGGGTTAAAGCTCGTTCATCGCCTCTAAAGGTTCCCCACATTTCCGTCCAGCAGAAAGAACTTGGAAATACCTGACGGTTGATAACTGCGCAGGTTACCCCGTCTAGTCTTTGTATCATCAGTTGAGCAGAACTGTTAATCGTCTTTGTGTATTCTATATAATTTGCGGTAACTGTTCCATATACTTTTACCACTTCACCGCTATCTGTTTTTGCCTCACCTACATACACTTTTTCTTTTTTAAGTTCGAACGAATTTTTAGTAAAATCAACGCCACCAATATGCGCATCTTCCATCTCGATTTGTACTATTTCATCGGCAGGAAAACTTAATTCTCCAGGCTCTACGACTCTCATAAAACGGTATCGTGTACCTTTAAAATTATTTCGTACCGCACCAAAGACAGCATCTGAATTATAATCTCTGAAAAAATTCCTGCTGTTGGCAAACTGTATAATCACATTTACTGTTCCTGCATTCTGGGCATTATCAAGCTCTTCTTCGGTAACCGTTCTTGCCACGTATTCATTGGCTTTTATGAACTGAATAAACGCTTCCCTTGCACGTTGCTTGTTTCCTGAATTCAGCAATCGGACACCTTCTTTTCTGTGGGCACTGGCAGCACCATCGCGCACCATAATCAACTCATCCGTAACATCCGTGAGTTCTACAAGATCTTTGTACATAGGATATCTTCTAATGGCGTTATTGAGCATGGCAATTTTCTCATACTCACTCACCATCACGTCATACTTAAATGGATTATTGGTTTTGTCCTGATATACGATCACGTTAGTATGTTCATTAACTGCTAACGTATAGGCTTGGCGTAATACTTTTTCTGCTTTTTCGTTTTGTGGTTTTTGTTGAAGCCTTTTAACCGCTTGATACACCGCTGTATCATAATCACCTTGCTCCATACGCTTTTGTCCAGAATTGCAAGCTGCCAGCGTTAAGCAACTTATTAAAATGAGTGTATAATTAATCTTCATGGTTAATCCTTTCAGTATAGGAGTACGTTTCCAATAACATAAATGACTCCAAAACTAGTTCAAAGTAATAAAAGTCTGTTTATTACTTATTTATTCGTTATTAAAACATCCATAAAGTGTACTCTATTCTATGCGAATTTAAGTGTACAACGACATTGTCAAAAATGAGCATTGACACAATTAAACACAAGAGGCTAAATCATTTTTTAGATTTAGCATAATAATACTAGCTGTTAGTCTCTTGAATTGCCTCCGGTGTTTCCACCAGATGTATTTCGAGGCTTACGGCGAAAATTACGACCGTTGCTATTCCCACTATTGCTGTTTCCACT
>JAFMCI010000102.1 GCA_017857855.1 Bacteroidia bacterium
CTTTTACTTTTGTGATATTATTCTATGTTAATTATTTTCAAAAAGTTTTTTTTTCAATTGGTTCAATGGATATGGTCTAAGCAGTATCCCAAGCATCCATTAATGCCTTTAGAACCTCATCATGTAGCGCATTGTAAGGTGTTAGCAAATCGTAAAGAACTGTTAAAGTTACTTCCCAAAAATGCCGTAATTGCAGAGCTTGGCGTAGAAAACGGAATCTTTTCAAAAGATATAATCAACGGGTGTACGCCAGCAAAACTTCATCTCGTAGACCTTTGGCCAACGGAAAGTATCCAAAAAAGATGTCGTGAAAATGTTGGTACAGAAGAAGCGGTAGAATTTCATAAAATGAACTCTATTGATTTTTTAGCATCTCAACCAGAAAACAGCTTAGATATGGTGTATATAGATACCGATCACACCTACAATACTACGAAGCTAGAACTTGAAGCAGCAGCCTTAGCCGTAAAACCAAGTGGCCTTATATGTGGCCACGATTACACATCAATAGCCTATGCAGGATTGAGAAGATACGGGGTAGTAGAAGCCGTAAATACCTTTTGTGTGAAGTATAATTATGAATTTTTGTATCTTACTTCAGAGACAAACAGACACGTCAGTTTTGCACTAAAAAAGAGAGAAGTATAACGCGGCCTTTGAGCTAGCCCATCTCTTCAATTCTACCATCGGCGTGTTGCGCAAATCTGCCTCGTGTAGCATCATGCACATGGTCGTACTTAGGCCATGGCCAACCTCCAAAACGAGTCCGCTGAAACTCGGAGTACGTTTCCCTAATTTCTTCAATGGTATTCATAACAAACGGCCCGTGCTGCACCACTGGCTCGCCAATAGGTTTTCCTTGTAAGATCAATATATTACATGGTTTTAGTCCTGCTTGTAGGGTTATGGCTTCACTGGCGGTTACATCAGCCGAATGATAGTACATCAAATCTTTGCCGTTTAGTTTTAGCTTGTCGCCACTGTAAAAATAAATGGTTCGATTGACACCTACTGATGCTTTGGGTAGGGTATAGGTAGCTTCTGCATCCATTCGTATATTCCAAATGGCAACTTCATTGCCCGATTTTGCAGCCCAGCTATCTGGCGGTGGAGTAGGGGCATTTTGATTTTCCAGTATACCCGCAATTACTTCTATATGCACAGATTTAGATCTCGTATCCACATGGGTTATTTTGGGTATTTGCTCATCCCAAAGCATTTTAAAATGGGGTTCTACCATCTTATCGGCTTTAGGTAAATTGAGCCATATTTGAAAGAGCTCCAATGGATTTACATCGTTTTGCTTGACTAACGGAAACATTTCGGCGTGTTGCACCCCTTTTCCGCTGGTCATCCATTGCACATCTCCATTGCCATAGCGTCCAGCTGCTCCCATAGAATCAGAGTGATCCACCATTCCTTGTCTGACTACGGTTACCGTTTCAAAACCGCGATGTGGATGGCCGGGAAACCCCGGAACCGTATCGCCATGATACATTCTGAAACCATCTTTTAAATGAAAATCATTGCCCATATTACGTCCTGAAAGTAAGTTTTTACTCGGACCTAGCTCAGTATTACCCTGTGGGTAGGCATCTTCGTGATGCACACAAAACAAGAATGGATCTTGTGTTTCCCATTGAAAACCAAGTGGTTTTACCTTTAATATAGGGTCGGGTGTGTCTTCTGAGTCATTCGCTAATACCTTAGCAGAAGTTCCAATTACGGCACCTCCAACGACGGTAAGCAGGGCGTCTTTTATAAATTTACGGCGTTTATTTTCTTCAGGCATAACAGTTTAATGTATGTACAACAAATCTAGCTAAAAAAATGTTGGCCGATCACTGCTCTCGGTATCTCGGTTATTTTTGTAGGCTATTCATGAAGGTTATTTCTACTAATTTAGGAGATCCAAAAGTCATCAAATGGCGAGGTAAAAATGTGCAAACGGGGATTTATAAGTATCCAGTTAACCAAGGCATTTATTTAGGAGAGACGGATGTTAAGGAAGATGCTGTGGTTGACAGAAAATACCACGGTGGAATAGACAAAGCGTGTTATCTTTTTTCTGCGGATGTGTATGAGGGTTGGAAACTGCGGTTTCCTAAAGCCGACTGGAGCCTTGGCATGTTTGGTGAGAATCTCACCGTGCAAGGACTTGATGAGCGAAATGTGTACATCGGCGATCAATATGAAATAGGAGAATCGCTGGTAGAAGTCTCCGAGCCGCGAGAGCCTTGTTTTAAGTTGGGAGTGCGCTTTGGTACACAAACGGTACTCAAACAGTGCATAAACTCCCACAGCAGCGGCGTGTATGTGCGGGTTTTACGCAATGGAAAAGTGGTTGCGGGAGATGCTATGAAATTAATTAAACGCGAACAAAATGAATTTTCATTGGCGAGAATATACTGGCTTCGGTACCATGCAGCGCTATCAGATGTGCCTGAGCTAAAGCGTGCCATGGAGCTAGAATGCTTAGCGTCTAGTGCCAAAAGAGGACTTGACAAACGGTTGGTTTTTTTGAGTTAGTGCGTAAAACGGCTTTCTAGGCACACTGTCAAGATGAATTTTGACATCGTGACATGGTTATTTTTGTGTGCGGTAATTTGTGTGTTATGAATTGAAGTTTAACGCCTTACAAAAATAATTCTGTTCATAAATAGAAGTTGCAGGGTAGCATTAAGTATGTGCTAAGTACATAAAAATGCGTCGTACTTTAGGATGTAATGATGCACCTTTATGAAACGAAATGTCATTCTAATCAATTGTTATTGTACCTTTATCCATCGAAATATGATTATCCTATATGCTTTATAATACATTTAGATGGCTTTTTCAGCTTACCGTAACGGCCTATTTTAGATCAATATATGTACAAGGAAAAGAATATGTGCCGCCTAAAGGTA
>JAFMCI010000046.1 GCA_017857855.1 Bacteroidia bacterium
TTTTAACGCAGAGATGCGTTTGAAGCGAAGACTTATTACACCAAACAGTGCCTCGCGAATAATTCCGCCCGTCATTTTAGATTCTCCGGCAGTTCTATCGGTAAAAATAATGGGGATTTCTTTGATTGTTTTACCCAAGGAATGTGCAGTATATTTCATTTCTATTTGAAATGCGTAACCTCTAAATTTAATCCTAGACATGTCTATACTACTCAGTAATTCATTGGTATATCCGACAAAACCAGCAGTGGCGTCTGCTAATTTCATTTGAGTAAAAAATCGCACATAAGCGGAAGCAAAATAGCTTAATAAAACTCGACTCATAGGCCAGTTTACCACATTTACTACATTACCCACATAGCGAGACCCTACCACCATATCGTTGCCTAGCTTCTGCAATTCATCATGTAACCGGATTAAATCGTCAGGGTTATGTGAAAAATCACAATCCATCTCAAAGATATATTCATAATTTCGCTCCAAACACCACTTAAATCCTGCGATATAGGCTGTTCCTAGTCCATTTTTATTCCCGTTTTCTAGGAGGTTTATTCTGGATTCGTTTGCCATTCGCTCTTTAACCATTTGAGCAGTGCCGTCCGGAGAATTATCATCAACTACGAGCACATCAAAAACCGTTAATAAAGACATTACTTTATCTAACATAGCGAGAATATTTTCCTTCTCGTTGTAGGTCGGTATGATAACTATAGGGTTCAAATTAATATGATTAGATTAAATAAGTTCTCTCCTAAAAAACTATAAGTCATGTGAGGTAACGAAACAATACTGATGTTAATATATTAAATCGGCAAAATATTTATCTAAACAAGTGTAATCGTCTTCTACAGAAACATTAACTATTGGCTTTATTGTGATCTGCCAGAAACTGTGCTAATCCAATATCAGTTAATGGGTGCTTTGCTAGACCTATAATTGCACTAAGTGGGCATGTACATACATCTGCTCCAGCTTCTGCCGCTCTTACTATATGCAATGGATTACGAATGGATGCCGCTAGAATTTCTGTTGGGAAACCTTGAATACTATATATATCTGCGATTTGAGCTATCAGCTCAATACCATCCCATGTCATGTCATCTACTCGACCAATAAATGGAGAAATATAAGTAGCTCCCGCTTTTGCCGCAAGAATGGCTTGACCTGCAGAGAATACAAGTGTGCAATTTGTTTTTATATCATTATCACTAAACCATCGGATAGCTTTGATCCCATCTATGGTCATAGGCACTTTTACTACGATATTGGGATGTAGATCTGCCAATTCTTGACCTTCTTTGATCATGCCATCATAATCAGTGGCAATAACTTCTGCGCTAATATCGCCGTCTACCAACTCACAAATAGTTCTGTAGTGTGACATTACATTATCGTAACCCACAATACCTTCTTTAGCCATAAGTGACGGATTAGTAGTAACACCATCTAGTATTCCGAGTGCTTGAGCTTCTTTTATTTGCTCCAAGTTAGCAGTATCAACAAAAAATTTCATTAGGGCGAAGATATAGTTTTGGTTGGGGAGTTCTCTATTTTACCACTATAAATTTAAAAACAGAAATGACCATAACACCTCACGTTAGATGCTAAATAATAGAAGGATAATAAAATTGAAGTGTAATTTGAGTTTAAAAAAATGGCTGACATCGCACCGCTACAACCTTTTACCCTTGCTGCATTCCTGCCCTGGGGGAGTTCAAAGGGAGCTGGTCGTGTCAGCCGGCACAAATGTAAGCAGAGATTTAGGTTCAGCAATACATTTATAGTAAATTTTTGAGAGTATTAGCTTAAAAGTGCTCGAACGAAAATAATAGTTGAGTAATTGAATTTTGGCAAAGGCACGTAACGTGCATTACATTTCTAGTGCTAGATACTTTGCGGTATGACCTATGTCACTTTTTATCACATCTTCTGGTGTCCCAGTTACCAGTATTTGACCTCCCGCATTTCCTCCTTCAGGGCCTATGTCAATAATCCAATCTGCTACTTTCACTACGTCCAGATTATGCTCTATAACCAGTACGGTATTACCTAAGTCTACTAAATTTTGAAGAACACCTATTAATTGTTTTATGTCTTCAAAATGAAGTCCCGTAGTAGGTTCGTCCAAAATATAGAATGTTTGTCCGGTACTTATCTTACTTAATTCTGTTGCCAGTTTAACCCGTTGGGCCTCTCCTCCAGAAATCGTAGTACTGCTTTGACCAAGAGTTATATAGCCAAGACCAACATCATTAAGTGCTTTTACTTTTCTATATATGCTTGGTACCGCTTCAAAGAAACCGACAGCTTCTTCTACGGTCATATCGAGCACATCACTAATACTCTTGTTTTTGTACCGTATTTCGAGTGTTTCTCTGTTATATCTTTTCCCTTGACATGTCTCACATTCTACCAGCACATCAGGAAGAAAATTCATTTCTATCACTTTTTGTCCGCCGCCACCGCAGGTTTCACATCTCCCGCCTTTTACATTAAAGCTAAAGCGTCCAGGCTTATAGCCCCTTATTTTTGCCTCACCTATTTCCGAATAAAGTGTTCTAACATCAGAGAAAAACCCAACATAGGTAGCAGGATTACTTCTAGGCGTTCTGCCAATAGGCGACTGATCGATGGTAATTACTTTATCTAAATATTCTAAACCTTTTACTTTATCGTATGGCAAGGGTTTTTTGTTGGAATTGTAAACGTACTCAGAAAGTATAGGATGGAGCGTTTCATTAATCAAACTACTTTTACCGCTGCCTGAAACGCCGGTTACGGCGATCAATTTACCTAAAGGAAACTCTGCTGTTACATTTTTTAAATTATTACCGGTACAACCGCTTAGCACCAACTTCTTCCCTGTCCCCTTTCTCCTTTCAGTGGGGATTTCTATTTTTCGATGCCCTCCTAAATAATCTGATGTCACGGTCCCATTATTTTTGATGTCTTCCCACTTGCCTGCTGCTACAATCTCTCCGCCGTTTTTACCTGCTCCTGGACCAATGTCTACCACAAAGTCACTTTCTAAGATCATATCTCTATCGTGTTCCACTACGATTACAGAATTGCCTATATCTCTTAATTCCTTAAGAGAATTTATAAGTCGCTTATTATCTCGTTGATGTAAACCAATACTGGGTTCATCTAATATATAAAGTACTTCCTCTAGTTGAGATCCTATTTGTGTTGCCAGTCGTATTCGTTGTGCTTCCCCTCCACTTAGTGTTTTTGAAGAATTATTTAATGACAAATAAGAAAGACCTACATCTAATAAAAACTTAACGCGTTCGCGTATTTCTTTTAAAACTTCAGCGCCTATGATGAGTTGTCTTTCACTCATAGTAGCTTCTACGGTTGTAAGCCATTCGTAAAGCTCACTTATACTCATATTACTCAGGTTGGCAATATTCAGCTCTCCGATTTTATATGACAGCGCTTCTTTATTTAGTCTTCCTCCATGGCAAGTGTGACAAGGCACTACGGTCATAAACTCATCCGCCCATCTACTAAGTGTCCCAAAATCTTTTTCAAAATACGCCTCCATAAGCGAAGGGACTATTCCTTTCCATTGGGTTTCATAAACCTGTTTATAACCCGAGCTCCCTTTATATTCAACCTCAAATTTTTCTTCAGAACCGTGAAGAATAATATCTAACACCTCTCTCTCAATCTCAGCTATTGGTTTAGACATATTGAATTTCAACTTTTTGCTCATCGCTTTTAGTTGCGTAAAGGTCCAATTATCTTTAATCTCTCCCAAAGGAGCTAATCCCCCTTTGTTAATACTTAATTTCGGGTTTGGTATAAGATCCTTTTCGAGTACATCAGAAGATGTACCTAATCCGTCGCATGCATTACAGGCGCCGTAGGGTGAGTTAAAAGAAAAAAGATTAGGTTGGGCTTCATTGTAAGAAAGACCTGTTTCCACATCCATCAAATATTTACTAAAGTGGGTAAGTTCTTTGGTCTCAGGATTTAAAATACTAACAACTCCTTTACCCATTTTTATAGCTGATCTCACGGAGTCTGTAACTCTTAGACTGCCTACATCCTCTGGAGAAATACGATCTATTACTAAGTCAATGTCATGGATCTTATATCGATCTAGCTGCATGCCCGGTTCTATATCCATGAGCTCGCCATCCACCCAAACTTTTGTGTAACCTCTTTTTCGATACTGCTCAAAAATTTCTCTGTAATGTCCTTTTCTGCCTTTGATTAAAGGTGCTAGAATCATCATTTTTTGAAGTGCAAACTTCTCATTTACAGCATTAATAATTTCTTGCTCCGTGAAGCTTTTCATCTTATTCCCACTAAGGTAAGAATATGCTTCTCCCGCTCGGGCAAAAAGTAATCTCAAGAAATCGTATACCTCTGTAATAGTCCCCACGGTACTTCGCGGATTTTTGCTTACTGTTTTTTGCTCTATAGCTATGACAGGACTTAACCCTTCGATTTTATCTACATCGGGACGTTTCATATCTCCAACGAATTGACGTGCATAAGCTGAAAAAGTATCCATATACCTACGCTGCCCTTCAGCAAAAATAGTATCGAATGCAAGACTAGACTTGCCGCTACCACTGAGTCCAGTGAAAACTACTAGTTTGTGACGCGGTATCTGTAAATCTATATTCTTAAGATTGTGCTCGCGTGCACCTATTATTTTTATGGAATCTTGCTCGTTGATGATCGTATTTTTTAGAAGTCTGCGAAGGTACTTATTCTTCCGGTATGACGATTAAAGGATTATAAAATAGTTGTGGCATGTATTCAGGCCGAAAACGAATCACCTGTTGAGATGATATTTACTTAAATAAAAGTAGCTTTTTGAACAGTAACGTCACGGATGATAGACTTACATCACCACATTTACTATTCTTCCTGGCACCACAATTATCTTCTTGGGTGTTTGACCATCTAACCATTTTTGTACGGTTTCGTCTGCTAATACATTTTTCTCTATTTCTTCTTTGCTCATATCCAGCGGAAACTCCAAGTTGGTTCTTGTTTTACCGTTTATAGAAATGGGGTAAAGCTTGGTGCTTTCCACCAACTTGCTCGCATCATATACCGGCCACTTGGCATCTGCTATAAATCCTTCGTTGCCCAATGCTGACCAAAGCTCTTCCGTGATATGCGGTGCAAAAGGAGCTAATAAAACCAAAATTTGATCCAGTATTTCTTTGCTGCGACAGTTCTGTGCACCTAATTCATTAATGCAAATCATAAACTGAGCCACCGAGGTGTTGAACGAGAAGTTATCGATATCATCGCTGATCTTCTTTATGGTTTTATGCAATATTTTAACAGACTCTGCGCTTGGCGCTTCATTGTGCCAAATTACATTTCCATCTAGGTCAAAGAATAAGGCCCACAGTTTTTTCAAAAATCGGTACGTGCCATCTATTCCTTTGGTACTCCATGGCTTACTATCTTCCAGTGGACCAAGAAACATTTCATATAATCTAAGTGTATCTGCACCGTATTCTTCGCACACATCATCGGGGTTTACTACGTTAAACTTAGACTTAGACATTTTTTCAACTTGTGTTTTAAGATGAATAAGATTGTCTTTACTTGCTACTATCGAAAAATCTATCTTCTCAAATCGATTATCCAAGGTTTGAAGCTCTATAAATTTATCCTGAGATAGTGTAGCATCCTTACTTGCTAAATTTACGGGCACATGCAATTCCACGCCATTAGCTTCTAAAATCATGCTTTCTCCTTGTATCATCCCTTGATTTACCAATTTTTTAAACGGCTCGTCAAATGATATAAATCCTTTATCGAACAAGAATTTTGTCCAAAATCTACTATAGAGTAAATGGCCAGTTGCATGCTCTGTTCCTCCTATATATAAGTCTACTTGATTCCAGTATTCCAAACTTTCTTTCCCGGCAAATTCTGTATTGTTATTGGGATCCATATAGCGAAGAAAATACCAGCTACTACCTGCATATCCTGGCATGGTATCGGTTTCTCTTCTTCCATTTGGAGTATTTACCCAGGCTTCATTATTGGCCAGTGGGCTCTCTCCTGTTCCTTTTGCTTCATAACTGTCTACAGGAGGCAGCTCCACAGGTAGCTCATTAATTACCGTAGGCAAACCATCTCGATGTATAATGGGGAATGGTTCACCCCAATAACGTTGACGACTGTAACCTGCATCACGCAGCTTATAATTTATTTTTTGAGTACCAAAACCACGCTCTTCCGCCAGCTGTATAATTGCACGTATCCCTTCCTTTACAGTAAGTCGGTCAAAGTTGTCACTGTTCATTAATCGCCCTTCTTTGGCATCGTATGGAAGTTGGATATCGTCATTAGGAACAGAATTAATTGATTCTACAACTTGTATTATTTCCAAATCAAATTTTTGAGCGAAGGCATAATCTCGTTCATCATGAGCAGGAACTGCCATGATTGCACCTGTCCCGTATCCGCTCAAGACATACTCGGAAATGTAAATAGGAAGTTTTTTGTGTGTAAATGGATGAATAGCAAAAGCTCCTGTAAAAACACCACTTACCGTTTTATCCTTTTTACGCTCTAACTCCGATTTATTATTGGCAATTTCCGCATAGGCTTCTGTCTCTAGTCGCTGTGCCGCAGTTGTAATTTTTTGGACTAACTCGTGGTCTGGTGCAAGGACCATAAACGTACAGCCGAAGATTGTATCTGGTCGTGTAGTAAATACCTCAATAGCTTGCGATGTATTCTGATTTGCTCCTTCTGCCTGTTCACTAAAAACCTTAAACTCTATAGATGCACCCTCACTTCGGCCTATCCAATTACGTTGTGTTTCTTTTATACTGTCGCTCCAATCTATTCTGTTTAGTCCTTCGATCAATCGGTCTGCATATGCAGTAATTCGCAGGTACCATTGCTTCATTATCTTTTGAGTCACTGGATAGCCGCCCCGTTCAGAAAGACCATTCTTAACCTCATCATTAGCCAGTACCGTTCCTAGCTCTTCGCACCAATTAACCGTAGTTTCTTTTTGAAATGCTAACCTGTAGCATTGTAAAACGACCTCTTTTTCTTGCTTTGTTTTGTCTTCCCACTCTTCTGCTGTAAAATTTGCTAATTCATCTCCTGCATGTTGAACGTTTACATTACCTTCATTTTCAAAAATGGTAATAAGCGCATTTATACTTTCTGCTTTATCGGTTTTGGCATTGTACCAAGACTCAAAAAGTTGTATAAAAATCCATTGAGTCCATTTATAATAAGAAGGATCTGTAGTTCTTACTTCTCTGTCCCAATCATAGCAAAATCCTATTCTATTTAACTGCTCTTTGTAGCGCGCCAAATTTTCTTCTGTGGTAATTGCTGGATGTTGGCCCGTTTGAATAGCGTACTGCTCAGCCGGCAAGCCAAATGCATCAAAACCCATCGGGTGAAGTACATTAAACCCATTCAATCTCTTATAACGAGCAACGATATCAGACGCTATATATCCTAGTGGATGCCCAACGTGCAGTCCGGCTCCGCTTGGATACGGAAACATATCTAAAGCATAATATTTAGGTTTACTATGGTCTAAAGTCGTTTTATAAATTTGCTTAGCCGACCATTCTGCTTGCCACTTAGCTTCTAATGATTTAAAATCGTATGAACTCATTAATTTCTATTGAAGAGTGGGCAAATGTAGCAGAACCGAAACTATTTCACGGATATCTTATTGATTTTTGAAATCAATAAAAGCTTTTACCATATTGAGCATAAACACCTAAACACTATCTGTATTTTTCACAGTAAAACTAGAATGATACCACTTCCAAGGATATTCAGCATTTCTTTTTGTTGTTCAAATACATCTTTAGTTTGCCTTACAATAAGTTTCTATCGCCCTCAATATGAGAACTATAGCACAACATTAAACAGAAAAGTAGTTACAAAACATTTTGATGTTATTTTTGCCCTTGATAGCTAAGGCAGCTTTCTTATTACTCGCAACGCCAGTATAGGCAGCAAAACATAATTATTTAATAAAAACACAATGGCAAAAACAAAAAATACATCCACAGAAACAAGCAATACATCAAAAGGACAATTCGTGTTTGGCAAACAAAACTATCAATTATTGCTCGCTTCATTAGCCGTAGTGATCGTTGGATTTGTAATTATGTATGGCAAAGACGGCGATATTTACGACTTTAGAAGAACAACACTTGCTCCTATAGTGGTAATTAGCGGTTTTATACTAGGCATTTTTTCTATTTTCAAGAAAAGCTAAATAATGACTTTAATAGAGTCATTATTGCTGGGTGTCATTCAAGGACTTACCGAATTTTTACCCGTAAGCAGCAGCGGACATATAGAAATAGGCCAGGCAATATTAGGTACTGAAAGCTTAAAAGACCAAGAAGAATTACTAAGTGTTGTATTACATGCGGCTACGGCTTTAGCCACTATTTTTGTTTTTCGTAAAGACATTCTCGCTATCATAATAGGCTTGTTCAGCAAGGATGCTACAGAATCTAGAAAATTCGCTCTTTTTGTATTAGCCTCTATGGTTCCTGCAGCCTTTGTTGGCATTTTTTTCGATGATTTATTGCACCAACTATTTGAAGGTCAACTGATCTTAGTTTGCGCAATGCTATTACTCACTGGGGCATTATTACTCTTTGCAGACAAAGCAAAAACAGAACATACTCAAGAACTTACTTTAGGGAAAGCCATCATAATTGGCATAGCTCAAGCCATTGCCATCTTGCCTGGCATATCGCGCTCAGGAGCTACTATTTCTACCTCTATTTTACTCAACATCGACAAAGCACAAGCAGCACGTTTTTCTTTTTTAATGGTAATCCCACTAATACTAGGAAAAATGGCAAAGGATATTTTAGATGGGAAACTTCATTTAACGGAAGAATTAGTAATGCCGTTTGGTGTGGGATTTATCGCCGCGCTTATCTCTGGAATATTTGCATGCCAATGGATGATTGCCATTGTTAAAAGAAGCAAACTTTCTTATTTTGCCTATTACTGCTGGGCAGTTGGCATCATAGGCTTGGTTTACGCTTTAGTTTAAAACAAACTTCGGCAGCAGAACCATAGCGGGCACATCTACCTCAAACTCCTCTCTACTTTGTAGTTCACAAAAGGTAAAAAAGCCATTCATGGTACCATAGTCACCACTTAACGGACACCAAGATTCATATTCAAATTTTTCACCTGGCTTTAATTTAGGTTGTTGACCAATTACTCCTTCACCTTCTACCTCTCGCTCTCCAAATAACCCATCTGTGATGTACCAATGTCTTCTCAATAGTTGTACCGCATGCGCAGATCTATTTACAATGGTAATATGATAACTAAAAACATAAGACGCACCGCTAAGACGTTGATTAGTTTCGTGCTTGGGAATTGCGATAATTTCAACCGTTTTGGCTATTTCGTTTAAGATACTCACTATTTGATACCTGCAAGTAAACTACAAGCAAAGGAGAAAAACTATTTTTAGCGTGTTAAATATGGTCAAAAAATAAAACATGTAGATCGCACACTATTTATTAGTCCGCTATCATTCGAAAGTAAAAAAAAAACCGTTGCTTTGTTCTGCATTTATGAGCACCTCTTCTAATCTTATAAACAAAGCCGTTGAGCAATTATCTCGTTTCCCGGGAATTGGTCAAAAAAGTGCGTTGCGTATGGCGTTGTATTTACTGAAAAGACCCGATACTGAGGCAATGGAGCTTAGTCAAGCGATTTTGAAAATGCGTACCGAGATTAAATTTTGTGTTAAATGTTATAACATTAGCGATGCTGATATTTGCAATGTTTGTGCCTCTCCTAGTAAAGATTCAAGTATTGTTTGTGTGGTAAAAGATTTTCAAGATGTACTTGCTATTGAAAATACCGGACAATACAACGGACATTTTCATGTTTTAGGTGGATTAATTTCACCCGTAGATGGCATCGGTCCCAGTGATGTGCGAATACCCGAATTACTACAAAGAGCAGTAACAGGAGAAATTAAAGAAGCTATTTTAGCACTAAGTAGCACATTAGAAGGAGACACCACCGAATATTATATTGCAAAAAAATTAGGAGAAATCGGGGTAAAAGTGACTACGTTAAGCAAAGGAATTGCCGTAGGCGGAGAGCTAGAGTATGCTGATGAAATGACACTTGCGCGCTCCATCCGTAATAGAGTAAGCTTAGAATCATAGTACACTACTATTTTTTTTAATAATTCTACCCTTATTACCATAAAATCTATAATTATTATAATGTTATTTGCATCGCAAATAGTTATAGTACAAAATTGAAAAACAAATACTCTGATCTAATAGATCAAACTTTTCACTTTCCTACGGAAGAATTTAAGACTACTGAGGAAGGAGAGCTTCTTTATAGAGACATTCCTTTGATGGATTTAGCCAAAAAATATGGTACTCCTTTCCGATTTAGCTACTTACCTAAGATATCAGAGAATATTCAAAAAGTCAAGTTTTGGTTTGCAGATGCATTTGCAGAGCACAACTATAATGGCTCCTATAACTATTGCTATTGCACCAAAAGTTCACATTACAAATATGTGATAGAAGAAGGTCTTAAAAATGATATCCATTTGGAAACCTCTTCTGCTTTTGACCTCGATCTTATTAAAAAACTTCACAGTGAAGGTTTGCTGGGATTAGACCGATTTATTGTTTGTAACGGTTTCAAAACGGACCTGTATATTGATAAAATTATAGAACTTATTGAGATGGGTTTTGAAAACTTACATGTAGTATTAGACAACACACGTGAGTTTCATTTATTAAAAGGAAGAACCGAAAAGAAGATAAAATTGGGCATTCGAATAGCCGCGGAAGAAGAACCTAAATTTGAGTTTTATACCTCAAGATTAGGAATAGGCTATCGGTATATCGTACCCTTTTATGAAGACCTAATTAAGAACGAACCAAACATGGAACTTAAAATGCTCCACTTCTTTATTAATACTGGCATTAGAGATACAGCCTACTATTGGAATGAGCTTCGTAAATGTCTAAATGTATATGCCAAGCTAAAAGCGGTATGCGACACTATAGACTCTCTTAATATAGGAGGAGGATTTCCTATAAAAAGAAACCTAAACTTTAACTATGATTATGCCTATATGATCAAAGAGATTGTAGGACAAATAAAGCAAGAGTGCGGCGATAAAAATGTAAAAGAGCCCCATTTATTCACGGAATTTGGAAGTTATACGGTTGGCGAAAGCGGCGGCACTGTTTATAAAATATTACACCAAAAAAGACAGAACGATAGAGAGCGTTGGAATATGATAGACGGCTCATTTATGACCACATTGCCCGATGCATGGGCCATAAGCGAGCGATTTATTTTACTGCCACTTAATAAATGGAATGAAAGCTACGAGCGCGTTTTATTAGGTGGGTTAACTTGCGATAGTGATGATTACTACAATAGCGAGCAGCACGTAAATGCTATTTATCTCCCAACGGTATACGACGATGACGAGGTTCCTTTGTACATTGGGTTTTTCAACACCGGAGCGTACCAAGAAAGCTTAAGCGGCCAAGGAGGGATTAAACATTGTCTAATCCCCAGCCCTAAAAAAATACTTTTATATAAAGATGCAGATGGCAATATCGTGGACGAACTTTTTGCCGAAGAACAAAATGTAGAAAGTATGATGAAGATTTTGGGTTACTAGTTGCCCCAAAATCGATAATAAGTAACTAACTCCATGTCTCCAAAGAGCAAATCAAAAATTAACAATTTAACAGACCATTAATGAGCAAACCAATATCCGATTTTATAGATAAGTATTTCCTACACTTTAATGCAGCTGCGCTTGTAGACGCAGCGGATGAGTATAATGCACAACTTGCCAAAGGGAATAAAATGATGGTAACTATAGCTGGAGCTATGAGTACTGCCGAAATGGGAAAAATGCTAGCGGAGATGATTCGTCAAGACAAGATCCATATTATTAGCTGCACCGGCGCAAACTTGGAAGAAGATGTGATGAATCTTGTAGCACACGACCACTATGAGCGTATTCCAAACTACAGAGATTTGACGCCGCAGCAAGAGCAAGAATTACTTGACCGACATCTAAATAGAGTAACAGACACTTGTATTCCTGAAGAAGAAGCATTTAGAAGATTACAAGGTAACATAGAGCGGTTTTGGGGTGAAGCAGAGGCTAAAGGGGAACGCTACCTGCCACATGAATATATGTACCAGATGTTATTAGACGGTTGTCTAAAAGAACATTACCAAATAGATCCAAAAGATAGCTGGGTACTTGCTGCCGCTGAAAAGAACTTACCGATGGTAGTTCCAGGATGGGAAGATAGTACCATGGGTAATATTTTTGCGGGGAATTGTATACAGGGAAACCTAAAGCCAAGTACCATGAAAAGTGGTATTGAATACATGACATTTTTAGCCGATTGGTATACTGACTTTACAAAAGACAAAGGACTTGGATTTTTCCAAATAGGTGGAGGCATTGCAGGGGATTTCCCTATATGCGTAGTGCCTATGCTAGAGCAAGACCTTGAAAGAAGTACACCGCTATGGAGCTACTTCTGCCAAATTAGCGACAGCACCACCAGCTACGGCTCTTATTCTGGTGCAGTCCCTAATGAAAAAATAACATGGGGAAAGTTAGCCGCAGATACACCAAAATTCATCGTAGAAAGCGATGCTACCATTGTAGCTCCTCTAATGTTTGCGAAAGTATTAGGCTGGTAACATTAGACATCCTAATAACTAGCCAAGGTTACTGGTAATTTACAATGCTGGTTTATTATCGCATTAATAAAAATCAATCCCTAAATTTGAACTTTAAAAAGATAAAATGAACACTTGGATTCACATACCTCAAAACTCTGATTTTAGCATACATAATCTTCCTTACGGTATGTTTATGCGTGACAACATACCTAGACCTGGGGTTGCCATAGGCGACAGTATTATTGACCTACATGCCTGCTGTAAGCTTGGACTGTTTGCAGAGTTAGGTTTTGATACCAGTGTTTTTGAGTCTACTGTTCTCAACGAATTTATAGACTGTGGGAAAGATGTATGGAGCCGTTTACGTGAATATCTTACTGTTCAATTGTCTTCAGAGGGAGCTCTTTACGAATTTCGTGAAAAAGCAATTATCACACGTCTAAATGCACAAATGTGCATGCCCGTAAAAATCGGAGATTATACCGATTTTTACAGTAGTATAGAACATGCTACTAATTTAGGAAAGCTTTTTAGACCTGATAGTGAACCGCTTTTACCTAACTGGAGACACATTCCCGTGGGATATCATGGCAGAGCAAGTAGTATTGTGATAAGCGGTACTCCCATTACAAGACCAAGTGGCCAAAGTAAGGCTCCTACTGCAGATGCACCATCTTTCGGAAAAAGTAAACGATTAGATATTGAGCTTGAAATGGCCTATATTATTGGCAAATCAACTCAATTAGGAAAACCTATTAGCATAGAAAATGCCGAAGATCATATATTTGGTAAGGTAATTTTTAACGATTGGAGTGCTCGAGACATACAAGCTTGGGAGTATGTTCCTCTTGGACCATTCTTAGGTAAAAACTTCGGATCTACTATTTCACCATGGATTGTTACAATGGAAGCATTAGAACCTTTTAGATGTGAGAGTATAAAACAAGAACCGGCGGTACTTCCGTATTTACAGTTTACAGGCAACAAGAATTTTGATATCAATCTTGAAGTAGCTATCGCTCCCGAAGGAGGTGAGGAAACGGTAATTAGCGAGAGTAACTTTAAGTATATGTATTGGAATATGGCTCAACAGCTTGCTCACCATACCGTAAACGGTTGCAACATAAATGTTGGAGATTTAATGGCTAGTGGCACAATCTCTGGCCGCGACCAAAACAGTTACGGAAGTATGATCGAGATTAGCCAAGGAGGCAAAGAGCCAATGCAACTAAAGAATGGGGAAACCCGAACATTTTTAGAAGATGGCGATACTGTTACCATAAGAGCATTCTGCGAAAAGGACGGTAAACGTGTAGGATTTGGCGAGTGCGTTGGTACAATTACACCCTAATTCATAGGCCTAGATTTATTCTTCTTCCTGCTCTTCTTCTATATCGTCCACTTCGGTAAAATCAATGTGAATTTTATCGATATTAGCACTGTCCATCGGGTTATCCAATGAATCTAAAAAGTCAACTTTAGGTTTGTACGCATAGCAGCCTAAATTAACATCATAAAGTTCCGGCTTTTCAAATTTGCCTCTCGTCACTCCTGATTTAGGATCATTTAAGGCTAATTCTAGGTACCTAGCAACAAGAGGAAGCCCAGTCTTAGATCCTTGACCATTGGCTCCTTTAAAATGTATTCGCATATCTCTACCTCCTACCCATGCACCGGTAACTAGGTCATGCATTACACATATAAACCACCCGTCTGCATAATCATTGGAGGTTCCTGTTTTACCACCTATCTCATTATCAGCGCAAATACCGTAGCGGTATAAGCCTCTAGATGTTCCACCTGGTTCTTCCACCCCACCTCTTAAAAAATAAGTCATAGTATATGCATTGGTGTCTGAAAGTACCCTTACTTCCTTTTTATCTTCTCTGTAGTCTTCAAGCATATTACCCTCACTATCTTCTATCGTATTTATCCAACGTGTCTTTTTTAATTTTCCATCATTCACAAACACTCCATATGCTTGTACCATTTCAAAAAGCGAGACATCAGCAGTTCCCAGCGAAATACTTAAATCATCTACAAGTTCACCACTGACTCCCATTTGATTAGCTAACTTAATAACGCGTCGAGGGCCGACTTTTTCGGTTAGTTGTACGGCTACAGTATTAATAGATTGTGCCAATGCTTTTCTTAAACTAACTGGCCCATACGTAAATCGTCTATTTGAATTTTTAGGCTCCCAAATTTCCGGTTCACCATCAATTATGGTTTCATATTTCAATGGTACATCGTCCACCGTTGAACAGGCCTCCATCCCATTTTGCAGTGCCGCAGCGTATACAATAGGCTTAAAGCTAGAACCTGGTTGTCTACGAGATTGCCATACATGGTCGTATTTAAAAAAATCCCAATTAGATCCGCCTACCCAAGCTATAACCTCTCCCGTTTTTGGTTTTATAGACACTAAGCCGCAATGCATTTGCTGCATTTCAGACTTAATAGAATCCATAGGGGTTGTTGTTTTATTCACTTTTTTGCCACCTATAAATATTTCCATATTCGCACTTTGTTTCATAGAGGACATAGCTTCAACCTCTGAAGCGCCGTCGGCGATGGCTGTCTTATAACGCCCTGAGTTCTTTGCATGGCGTATTAGCTCCTTCTCTAATGCACAAAGTTCTCCGTCTTTAAGTCCTTTACGCTGCTTTTCAATCTCAATATCAAACCAAAATTTACCGCCTAAGCTAGCATTAAAATTACCTTGAATTTGAAACATATTTTCAGCTACAGACCGTTCTGCATATTTTTGGGCTTTACTATTAATAGTCGTTGTTATTCTTAATCCATCACGGTATAGGTTAATATCGTTTTCGTCACACCAGGACTTTAATTCTTTGGCTAACGTCATTCTGAAATAAGGCGCCAGCCCGTCATCTTTTACTATTTCTGTAATGTTAAGACGAAGAGGTTTAGAATACAA
>JAFMCI010000010.1 GCA_017857855.1 Bacteroidia bacterium
ACTAAAAAGCCCGTCCCCATTTTATGGGAGACGGGCTTTTTTTATGGTTAAATTTTTATATCAATCTACTTCTTCGTAATCAGTATATTTACGTGTTTCAGCTTCTGGCTGATAAACTCGTTTAGGTCTACTTAAAAACTTGTCTAATGCAGAGCTCGCAAAGGATACAATAAGGCCCAACAGCATCGCATTCCAAAATGAGGCTATATATACATGATCAACAAAGTAATCCATAACCATAACCATAAGTGCGGTTAGTACAAAACTAAATATGCCAAAAGAAAACACGGTTATCGGGAAGGTAAGAACGGCAAGAATTGGTCTAATAAAGCTATTGACTATGGCAAGTACAATGGCAGCGGTCACTGCATACAGATATCCACCTGTTATAGTAATGCCCTCTAGATGTTTACCACATAAAAATATCACTCCTCCCAGTACTAAAAACTTAATTATCTTGTTCATGTTGTTTTACTATTCTAGGCACAAAATCGCAAAAAGGTTGCCAAACCCAGTTTGGCAGATGAATGTAAAATAAGTAGGTTCCTGCACTGTACTTTATACCTAGCTATAAATTGTACTATTTATTTCTAAATTTAGTATATTCGAGTTTAATATGAACACATTTTTATCCTTCTTTGAGTCGTTATCAAACCTCCAAAAGATAAGTTGGGTTGTAATCTGCATGACTTTTTTTTGGCTTATAGAAGGGGCATTTCCGGCGGTAGTGTTAGGCTACAAAAAATGGCGTCATGCAAAAGTGAACATTGTGCTATTAGGAACCACTATTCTTATCAATGCTCTTTTTGGAATTGTAACTGCTGGCGTTTTTGTTTGGGTTGGTTCGCATTCTTTCGGTCTTTTAAATTGGGTAAACTGGCCCACGTGGGTTGAAGTTATCGTGGGAATAATGCTGCTTGACTTTGTGGCGCAATTTGGCGTTCATTACATTTTACATAAGTTTGGGCCTCTATGGCGTTTTCATATGGTACATCATAGCGACACCCATTTAGACGTGACTTCTGGAACACGTCATCATCCTGGTGATTACTTATTTAGAGAGTTATTTTCTCTACTTGCAGTTGTATTAGGAGGTTTGCCTTTTGCATTTTATCTGGTTTATCGCATAATAACTGTTTTATTTACCTATTGGACCCATGCAAATTTTGATCTTCCAAGAGGAGTAGATAAAGCTTTAAGCTACTTAATTGTCACTCCAAGAATGCATAAGTTTCATCATCACTATCAAAGACCTTGGACAGATGCTAACTTTGGGAATATCCTCAGTATTTGGGATCGTATGTTTGGCACTTTTGTAAGTGGAGATTCCCGTGATATACAATATGGACTGGATGTGTTAGACAATTCTCGCTCTGAAGATTTAGCTTATCAATTAAAAGTTCCTTTTGACAAAAGTATACTGGTAGATGAATAGTCAACGATTTATTTATTCGCTTGTAGCAACTATACTTTTTGTTATTTCAGCACTGTCATCTCTCAATGTACCAAGTATGCCACCTGTTTTGTAATTGTCAAAACCAATAAAATAGAGTCCCTGCTGATTGCCTGGATTGCATTTTTTGATAGGCTCACCTTTTTGGTCAATACAGTTTTTACTTTCTTCAATTAATGTCTCTAAGTGGGTTAGATAGCCAGTAGCCAAAATGACAGCATCTATAACTGATGAATCCCCATTGGTATAATAAACACTGGTTTTGTCGAAATGAGAAACATCTGCATGTACATGAATACTACCATCTTTAATTCGAGCAACTGTACCTAAGTCAATGGTAGGCGTTTTTCCTGTTTCACGAAGCATTTTTATAGGCGGTTCAGTGTGAATCGGTATGTTGTATTTTGCCAGGTTCCCGAAATAGAGTTTTCTTACGATATTTCCTATATGAGCGCCAAGGTCAAATGGAAGTTTGTCCAGTATTTTAGCTGTTTTTTGAATGGGTCTGCCAAACAAATCTCGTGGTACGATACTCTGCTTGCTGCGTATAGAAATACCCACTTGTACATTATGTTCTGCCAAGTCTAAGGCTATCTCTGCGCCGGTATTCCCCATGCCGATAATCAGTACTTTTTTATCTTGGTAGGGTATGGCATTCTTGTATTTATTTGCGTGAATTATCTCTCCTTTAAAGTTTTCTTGGCCTTTCCAATGAGGAATTTTGGGAATACGGTTTATGCCCGTAGCTACAATTACATTTTTGGCTATAAGTATCTCATCCCCGCAGTGCACATGCCATTTATTATCGTGTTTAATAATCTTAGTAGCTTCTTTATTATAGTGAGGTTTGATGTCCCATTGAGCAGCATACGACTCATAGTACGCTATCAGATCAGACTTGTGAATATAAGTCGGATAGGTATCAGGAAATGGCATATACGGTAAATGAGAGTACTCTTTAACGGTATGCAAGTGTAACCTATCGTAATGGGCATGCCATTTAGATGCTATGTGATGACTTTTTTCAATCATATAAAAATCTTTTTTAGCGTGACGTAATGCGCCCGCCATCGCAAGACCTGCAGGGCCAGCACCAATAATAAGATTTTGAATCATCCTATGCGAAAGTACTAATTTGATCGCTTTAGGGCGTTAAAATATTTAGCTATCCAAGGCATAACCGTAACGTTTAAGGTAGATTAAGTTTTTTTTATGTTTATTTGGCAAACCAATGGAAGAGCATAAAATAGTAGGTAATAAAGAACTCAATATTTGGGAGGCGTTAATCCCCATTATTGCACTAGTAAGTATGCTCGCTTTTAATGTATATGTCTTTGAGGACGACGCAATAAGCGGTAGTAACCAGTTTATCTTACTCATGGGAGGCGCAGTGGCAGCTTTGGTTGGTTATTTTAATAAAGTAAGTCTAGATACAATGCTAGATAATGTAGGGAGTAATCTAAAATCGGTAGCTGGCGCTATTCTTATCTTACTTTTGGTTGGCTCACTTTCGGCGGCTTGGCTTATAAGCGGTGTGATTCCTGCTATGATTTTCTATGGTATTAAGTTGATTAATCCTGCTATATTTTTACCAACTGCGGTAGTTATTTCTGCTATTATTTCAATTGCTACGGGGAGTTCTTGGACTACCAGTGCTACTATAGGTATAGCCCTTGTAGCCATTGGAAAAGCTATTGGTTTACCTGCAGGAATGGTGGCAGGTGCTGTAATAAGTGGCGCTTACTTCGGAGATAAAATGAGTCCGCTTAGCGATACCACCAATCTCGCTTCAGCAATGGCAGGTACAAAACTATTTACCCATATTAAGTATATGGCGTATACTACGGTTCCCACGATTATAATTACCCTAATAGTATTTGCTGTACTCAGTTTAACGTATGAAGTGGGAGAGGTGCAAGGTACAGATGAATTACTAGCAGCTATTTCAGCTAAATTCAATATTACGCCGTGGCTTTTCTCAGTGCCTTTGCTGGTTATAGTGCTCATTGTAAAAAAAGTAAATCCTGTTGTGGCCTTATTGGCCGGGACCTTATTGGGTTGTATCGCATGTGTACTTTCCCAGCCTGCTATTCTAAGTGATTTTGCTACCATGCATAAAACCGCCCCAACGTATGCCTTTCTTATGCAATCTATTACGCAAGGGGTTGCTATTGAGACAAGTAATGCTTCGCTTAACGATCTGTTTTCAGCTGGAGGCATGTCGGGTATGCTGGGCACCGTTTGGCTAATTATATGCGCTATGGTTTTTGGGGGCATAATGGAGGCAATCGGAGCATTAGCCCGAATAAGTTCGGCCTTGTTGAGTTTTGCAACATCTGTTTTTGGATTGTTTGCGAGTACGGTAGCGAGTTGTTTAGCGATTAACCTTACCGCAAGTGATCAGTATTTAGCGATTGTGGTGCCGGGCAAAATGTTTGAAAAAGCCTATAAAGACAAAGGACTTGCTCCTGAGAACTTGAGTAGGACCTTAGAAGATAGCGGCACCGTAACCTCTGCACTTATTCCGTGGAATACGTGTGGCGCTTACCAGAGTGGTGTACTTGGTGTGGGTGTAAGTGAATATATAGGTTATGCGGTATTTAATTACCTGAGTCCGTTCATGACCTTGATTTTTGCAGCTTTCCAGATAAAAATAGCTCAGTTTAGCAAGAAAGATTAGGGAGTTAAGTTAGTTGGTGATTATCTTTTTCAGGAAAAATCTTCAATTTCTAACTTGTAATCATATTGCAAGTCTTCGTGCATCTTGTCAATTATTTTTTCGGCTAAGCCTAGCTGCCTGTCATACATATTGGTAAGTACGGTGTTGTAACGGTACGAAGGATCCATTTGTTTCAGCTTACGGCAAAAGTGAATGGTTAGTGCGGCTTCTGTTTCTATTTTTTTGGAGTAGCGTACATGCTTTTTTACACCTCTTAAAATCTTGCGAACACTTTTTTTGATGAAATGGTAACTGGTGGTATTGATGTCTTCAAATTGATCATCCATCTCAGCCTTGATGGTTTCTATAAAATGGTCCTCGTCATGTTCCTCAAATAGGAGGTAGGTCATGAGTTCCTTGTTTTCTATCTTGTACTTGGTTACGCGTAATGCCAATTCTACCAACTGTTCTTTTTCAAGATGTTGGAGCTCTTTTTTGATTGTGGTAACGGTTACAGCTTTCATCAGAATTGCAGGTTAAAACCCAAATAATGATTTAAGTTACTTAATAAAAGTATGTTGCGGTATCTTAAATCGGTATACATTATTTGAATTTAGGAATGGTTTGGCTATAGAGTTTCTCTACTTTTTCGCGGGCCCACGGTGTTCTGCGTAAGAATTTAAGACTACTGCCCATGGTAGGATTCATCGTAAAACAGTTTATTTTTATACGTTCACCTAAGCCTTCCCAACCGTAGTACGAAATAAGAAATTCAAGAACTTCTTTTAATTTCATTCCGTGAAGTGGGTTGTTTGGTTGCTCTTGTTCGTTGCCTTCGTTGCGTTTCAATTCGGTTGCAAATTTAACTACAAAAAAAGGCTTACCATACGGTAAGCCTTTCAGTTGTAAAATTTTATTAGTAAATGCTTATACTAAATTTACATTTACTGCACTTGGGCCTTTTTGACCGTCTTCTACTTCGTAGCTAACTTGGTCTCCCTCGTTGATTCTAGTTCTAGTACCTGTTTTGTGTACAAATACATCTTTACTTCCATCTTCTGGAGTGATAAAGCCAAAGCCTTTTTCATCATTGAAGAATTTTACTGTTCCTTTGTTCATGGTATTGTTTTATTAAAGTGCAAATGTAATCCGTATTTGCATTATTGGTTTTTTTATTTTTATTTGATTTTATTCGCAGAAAATAAACCTACAACTAATTCACTTTATGGTTAAGTGCTAATCCGTAAAACCTGGTTACTTGCGTTTCTTCATATTCATTTCCTTACTTCCTCGCGTGATGGGTTTCTTGTATTTCTTAGCTTTCTTAATTTTTAATTTTTGCCCGCCACCTAAATTTGTAGTTTTTTTATTGCTGTCTTTCTTTTCGTGAAAACCGGGACCCGCTTCTCGCTGTGTTTTTTTGTGTGGATTTTTCTCAATAATGCGTGGCTGTTCTTCCAAGGTAAGTTGTTTGGAAATCTTAACCTCTTCTGGGAAAGGAAGTTCAGGAATAGTATATTCCATTAATTTTTCGATAGCTTGCTTCCATTCTTCCTCTGCTTCCGTATAGAAAAGTATAGACTCACCTATTTTTTCAGCTCTACCTGTACGACCAATGCGGTGCATATAGTTTTCCGGGTATTTAGGGGTGTCAAAACTAATAACATGTGAGATGTTAGCTAAGTCTAAACCTCGGGCTATCAAATCAGAAGCAATTAAAATACGGCTGGCGTTGTCATTAAAACGTTCTATTGCAGCCATTCTATTGTTTTGACTCTTATTGGAGTGAATTATCCCTAGGTCTTTCCAGAATTCCTCTTCCAATGCTTCAAAAAGGCGATCTGCATTTTTCTTGCTGTCCATAAAAATAAGAACCTTTTGGTATTTGCTCTTGTCCTTTAGTATGTGTGCCAATAAATTTACCTTGGTATAAAAATTAGGTGCAGGATAACAACTTTGTGCAATGTTTTCTAGCGGTGTACCACTAAGTGCAATTGCAATAAATTCGGGTTCTATGAAATTTTCGGTGATTAGTATTTCGACATCTTCCGTCATTGTTGCCGAAAACATACTGTTTTGACGTTTTTCGGGTAGCAGTTCAAAAATATTATTTAACTGAAAACGGAAACCTAAATCCAGCATTACGTCTACCTCGTCTATAACCAGTTTTTTCACGTTTTGAAGTAACAATGAACGATTGGCGGCAAGGTCATATAATCTACCTGGTGTACCTACTACGATATCTACGCCTTGGGTAAGTTGCCCCATTTGAGTTTTAATATTTACCCCACCATACACACCCAATACGCGGGTTGTCATGTACTTCGTAAATAATTCTATTTGTTCTACTACTTGTACGACCAATTCTCTGGTAGGAACTAGTATAATGGCTTTTGGCTTATAATCTTTTGAAAACTTAAATTGTTGCAAAATAGGCAACATATAAGCGAGGGTTTTACCTGTACCGGTTTGGGCTATACCCACAATATTTTTACCAGACATAGCAATAGGGAAAGCCTCTTCTTGTATGGGAGTAGGTTTTTCAAAGCCCATGTCTGTTATGGCATTAAGCAGTTGTTTGGAAATATTTAGTTCTTCGAAGGACTCCATTATATGCAACAAAGGTAAGCTTTATGTGCTATCGGTGAAGTTGGATTAAGAATGTAACAAAATTGCTTTTGTGAATGCTTATTCTTCTTACAGCCTATATCTTCATGCTCAGAGCGATTCGTTTTCGATCTACGTCTACTTCAATCACTTTTACGGTGACTACTTGTTCCAGACTCAAGTGTTCGGCGGGATCGGTAATGTATTTATCGGTTATTTGGGATACATGTATTAGTCCATTCTCTTTTATACCTATATCCACAAAGGCCCCAAACTTAGTAAGATTGCTTACTTTTCCTTGCAAGATCATACCCGTACGAATGTCTTTTATGTCACGTATGCGGTCGTCAAATTCCATTGACTTAGCCGCACCACGTGGGTCTAATCCTGGTTTTTGTAGTTCGTTTATAATGTCCGTAAGCGTGATTAAACCAATTTCTTCAGATACAAAATCTTCTAATTGAAGCGTGGTAGCAAGCTCCGTATTTCCTATTAATTTAAAGGTAGGAAGATTTAGTTTTTGAGCCATTTTTTGAACAATTGGGTAACGTTCGGGGTGCACAGCAGATGCATCTAACGGATTGTCTCCATCTAGCACGCGTAAGAATCCTGCAGACTGTTCGTAAGCCTTGGCTCCAAATCCCTTTATTTTTTTGAGTTGATCTATACTTTTAAACGTTCCGTTTTCTTGGCGATGATTCACCACATTTTGTGCGAGCTTGGGTCCTAATCCTGCAACGTATTGCAACAAATGTTTGCTGGCTGTATTTACATTTACGCCTACTTTATTTACGGCAAAACTCACCACATTATCCAGTGTGTTTTTTAGTTTACCTTGATCTACATCGTGCTGGTATTGTCCAACGCCTATACTTTTGGGTTCTATTTTTACCAATTCGGCTAATGGGTCTATGAGTCTGCGCCCGATAGAAATAGATCCTCTCACGGTTAAATCTAAGTCTGGGAATTCTTCTCTTGCGGCCTCACTAGCAGAGTATATGGATGCGCCGGCTTCATTTATTAGGTATACTTCTATAGCAGAGTCTTTGGGTAATATGCTTTTAATAAATTGTTCGGTTTCTCTTCCAGCAGTTCCGTTACCTATTGCGATGGCTTCTATATCATGCTTACGAATGAGGCTTTCTATGCGGTGACGCGCATTGTCTTTATCGTTTTGTGGTTCATGCGGGTAAATGGTGCTATGGTGCACTAAGTTACTTTGCTGGTCTAAGCATGTCAATTTACAACCTGTTCTAAAACCGGGGTCTAACGCCAAAATACGCTTAGTGCCAAGTGGGGGTGCCATGAGCAATTGGGTAAGATTATTGGCAAATATTCCGATGGCTTCTAGGTCTGCTTTTTCTTTCGCTTCTTTGCGAATTTCGGTTTCTATACTTGGCGCCAAGAGACGTTTGTAGCTGTCTTTTACGGCGAGTTGTATATGATGCGCGGCATCGGCATTGGAGCGAATAAATATGCGTTCAAGTCGTTCAAGTGCACGTTCATTATCTATTTCTATTTTTACTTTTAGTAGACCTTCTTTTTCTGCTCGCAGTATAGCCAAAAATCTATGACTGGGAATACGGTTAATACCCTGGGAGAAATCAAAATAGTCTAAATATTTCTGTGCGTCGGCTGTTTTTTTCTTATCTATTTTGGAAGTAAGCGTGGCATGCCTTTCATAGCTGGTGCGCACGGTATTTCGGGCAGCAGGACTTTCGCTTACCCATTCGGCTATAATATGACGTGCGCCTTCCAGTGCATCGTCTGGTGTAAGTCCGTTCTTGGAAAAGCGATAAGCTTGTGCCATTATATCATTTTGGCGTTGCGCCATAATAAGCTTAGCCAGCGGTTCTAATCCTTGCTCTATGGCAACGGTAGCTTTGGTTTTTCGTTTTTGCTTATAGGGGAGGTACAGGTCTTCGAGTTCTCTGGGGTCATAGCAATTTTGAATTTGCGCTATGAGTTCGGGTTTCTGTACGTTAAGTTCTGCTAATCGATCTAGGATGGACTTTTTTCTTTTTTCGAGCTCGATGAATTTTTTCTGTGCTACATCTATTTTTTCGATAGCAACCTCATCTAAACTTCCAGTGGCTTCTTTTCTATAGCGCGCTATAAAAGGAATTGTGCCTCCTTCGGCAAGTAGTTTTAAAACGGCAGCGACCTGTTTTTCGCTAATATTGGTTAGTTGTGCTATACGTCGTTCCAAGATAGGAGCGAATATATTATGTTGTGCTAGAAATTAAGTTGTGATCGAAGAAATAGTGAGGTTTTACTCCTGTATTTCTTAATGATTCCGTTTACTCCAATTACTACTGGTATGCTCTGCCACTATAACCTCTTTGTGCTCGTTAAATTCTAAGTAGGTAAATAGTGATGCTGCTTTATTGATTTCGTAATCTTGTTCAGCACGCGCTTCAGGTGTGTAGTATTGTGCTATAAAATTGGTGTCAAAATCTCCTTCCATAAATTTAGGATGCTGCATTACAAAACGTCCAAAATCTAAGGTAGTTGGAACGCCCTCAATTTTAAAATCATTGCAGGCTTTAATCATGCGTTGTATCGCTTCTGTACGATCTGCTCCCCAAACGATAAGTTTAGCAAACATGTTATCATAATAGATAGGTATTTCATATCCCTCATACACAAAATCATCTAAACGTACCCATTCGTCTTTAGGTGCTTGGTAGGTGTCAATGGTACCGATGGCTGGTGTAAAGTCATTTTCGGTTTCTTCTGCGGTCAAACGAAGTTCAATGGCGTGTCCATTGGCTTTTATATCGTCTTGAGAATACGTAAGTTTCTCGTTACGAGCCACTTTTATTTGTTCTGCCACAAGGTCTAATCCCGTTATGAGTTCCGTAACTGGATGCTCTACTTGCAGACGTGTATTCATTTCTAAGAAATAAAAATGATGGTCTGCGTCTAATAAGAATTCAACCGTACCTGCGCCAGAATAGTTGCATGCTTTAGCTACGTTAACGGCTGCTTCTCCCATTGCTTTTCGTAGCGCTGGAGTAAGTACCACACTAGGAGCTTCTTCTACTAGTTTTTGATGACGTCTTTGTATAGAACACTCACGCTCAAGTAAGTAAATTACGTTGCCATGATTATCAGCAATAAGCTGGATTTCTATATGTCTTGGCTTGGTAACAAATTTTTCTATAAAAACAGAACGATCTCCGAAAGCACTTTGAGCTTCACTTTGAGCGGTTCTCATTTGGCTTTCTAAATCTTTAGGGTCGTGCACAATTCGCATTCCCTTACCGCCACCTCCGGCACTTGCTTTTACCAGCACAGGGTAGCCTATTTGGTTGGCTACATCGGCAGCCTCAGTGATGTCTTCTACGGCGTGATTAATACCTGGAACTAGTGGTACACCATATTTTTCTACGGCTTGCTTACTGGCAATTTTACTTCCCATTAAGTCTATAGCCTCAGGACTGGGTCCTATAAATGTTATACCTGCATTTTTTACAGCTTTTACAAAGTCTGCATTTTCAGATAAAAAGCCATAGCCTGGATGTATTCCGTCTACGTTATTGTCTTTGCAGATTTGTATTATTTTGGCGGCTTGCAGATAACTCTCTGCACTAGGTGCAGGCCCTACGCAAAAAGCCTCATCAGCCATTTGCACATGTTTAGAGTCTCTATCTGCCTCCGAGTAAATAGCTACGGTGGAGATACCCATCTTTCGACAAGTTTTTATCACTCTTACGGCGATTTCGCCACGGTTTGCTATTAGTATTTTTTTCAAGGCTTGTGCAGCATAGGTAAATGAATGTATTGCTTCTCGTATAGGCTTATTCGTTGAATTCCGAATATTCCTCCTTCAGATTGCGCTACAGAAACAGCTAAACTTAATAGGCTATCATATAATTGTGAAGCATAGGTGCTGTCTAATTTAGGAAGGATGTTATTCAGTTTTGCAATGTGTTCTTCTAGTAAAACCAAGCGCTCGTTTCCATTGGCTGGCAAACTTCTTAGCGCATTGTCAATCTCTTGATCAATGTGGCTATCTAGATCCTTGTAAAGATGCTTGACGTCATTTTGGGTAGCGAAAGATTTAATATGCACTATTTCTTTTGCTCTATCTATTTCCGATTCGTCTATATCGTGATCTGCGCAGGCAATAAGTAAGGTGACCCAAACTGGTGATTGTTGAACGGCAATTCTTTCTTCTTCTGATAACTTCTGTAATTGGTATAACATTAAATGTACTTTTGCGATGGCAAATTTATGCAAACTGCACTTATTAAGCAGATAAAACAACTTTTTCTAAAAGAGCTCAAAATGGAGCTTAAAAATAAGTACGCCTTGTGGTCACTAGTGCTGCTCTTGGTCGTTTCCGTCTTTATCATCTACACGATTCAAAAGCAAGCTAGCAACATGGTATGGCATAGTTTATTTTATGTCGTTCTTATTTTTGGGGTAGTTCAAAACATTGGGCGAAGTTTTCTGATGGAAAATAAAGGAAGTCTATTGTACTATAAATTCTTAGTAGATAGCCGAGCTATTATAGTCTCCAAAATTGCTTATCAGTTTTTAATCAATGCTTTCTTTTTGGCAGTACTCTGTGTTTTGATGAATTTTTGGCTGCCCCAAAGTATTCCGCACTTCTGGCAATATATGTTAACGGCATTATTGTTTACCCTTTGTAACTCTGCGGTATTTACGTTTAACTCTGCATTAGCACTCGGCGCCAAAAACAGCAGTCTGGTTGCTATGATATTAAGTTTACCCTTACTTATACCAAGCCTTTTAGTAAGTTTAAAATCCGCAAGCAAAGCTATTTCTCCGCTAGACACGTCTGTATTTTTTCAAGATTGGTTAGTGTTATTGTTATTGCTAGTGATGCAATTGGTTCTCTCGGTAGTATTGTTTAAATACGTTTGGGAGGATTAGATAAGATTTTATCCTTGTGTGCACAGCAATAGTGTGCTTGATGCCTTTGCTCACCTAAAGGGCGCCTGTCATCAATAAAAAAAGCAAAGTCAAAATATATTTAAACGATTTTACGTAATATTGCCATTCAAAACACACAAAAGCATACATGAAATACGCCATTAGAATCGGACTTTTAGTATTAATCGCCTCTTTAGCTTACTTAACCTTTGATACCGTCAATTCTGACTTGGTTTATGCTGAAGAAGTAGAAGTGAAAGAAGGTGCTGTAATTGCAAAATTAGAAGCGCTTAGAGACGCTGAGTTACTTTACAAAGATGTAAACGGCAAGTTTGCCAATACCTATGAAGAGCTTTTTAAATTTTTGGAAGAAGGTACTGTTAAGACAATGATTCTAGAGGGAGATAAAGATGACTCTACTACCGTATTCAGTTCTAGAGCAATAGAATTTAGCATTAAAGATTCTTTGTATAAGGATGTTGATATCAACAGCCTTAAATTTTTGCCGGGTACAGATACTGCGGTATTTATTATAGCTGCAGGTGAAATCAAAAAGAATAATGTGGTAGTTCCCGTATTTGAAATAAAAGATCCTTATCCGTTCAACAAAGAGCGTGTTAAGAAAAACGACCCACTTACTGTAGGTTCTCTATTTGAGGTCAACTATAACGGTAACTGGAAGTAAATAGGATAGGCGTGACCGAACAAGCCGCCTATATCAATGCCGTTAGTGATCGGCTTATGGTAAACCTTTTCAAAGCAAAAGTAGTTTACCAAGTGTACAATAAAGATAATGCCCTGAAGTGGCATTTGGTCTCAGACCATAAAAGTTCTTACCCCGTTGCTCTGCAAAATGCTATTTTCAGTAGCAGTACTCTGGTTTGCAGCGGAATGCCTTTTACACTTGGCCCCTTGAATGATGCAGAAATGGGTCTTCACTACTCTTTAAACCATGGTCTTACTGGTGATTTAGAAATTCAAGAATCTGAATTATTTGCGATAGCCTACAGCCAGCCTTCTGTTTATGCTGATATTTCAAAACAATTAGTGGGCTTACAAAAAACAAGTGACATACACTTGTCGTACATGTACACAGCTCAAAAGTCACATAGGAACTCGGTTTATTTCTACTGTCAGGCAAATGAAATTACGGTATTTGCTTGGAAAGAGGGCCAGTTTATGTTGGCCAACAGATATCCCAGTGAAAATGCTGAAGAGACCTTTTACTATGTTATGTTGGTTATTGAGCAACTAGAACTTAATCCAAATGAAATTTATTTTGAGTGCATTAGTACCAAAGGAATGCATGAAACGTATGTCTCTGTTTTTAAAAATTACGTAAATACACTCCATTTGGCTAACGTAACAACTTCTGGTGCACATGACACTATAGACGAGAATAAGGAAGATGAGTTGTTGTCTTATTTCTATGCTCAATGCGTATTATAAGCGGTTTACACAAAGGTTTCAGGTTTCCTGAAAAAAATATGCCGCATGCTCGGCCTACGACAGACAGAGCTAAAGAGGCCCTTTTTAATATTTTGGATCAAACGTATTACTTTGAAGATATAAAAGTACTTGATTTGTACAGTGGCTTGGGCAGTGTAGCCTTAGAGTTTTGCTCTCGGGGTACAACAGATATTACCGCAGTAGATTTTAATCGTAAGTCCATAGCCTATATAAACGAATTGGTCGCTAAATTAAAGACGCCGTTACAGCTTGAGCAAGAAAAGGTTCTTTCCTACTTAGCGAAGGATGAAAATCAATACGACATCATATTTGCCGATCCACCATATAATGACAATGCAGAAATTCACGCCTTGGTAGAGACTATTTCAACTGGGAATTATTTGCGAAAAGGAGGGTTATTTATCTTAGAACATCAAGCTATGACCATGGTAGATCCTACATTTATCACAGATAAAAGAGAATATGGTCAAAGTACATTTAGTTTTTTTAACTTTGACGAAGAAGAATGAGTAAGAAAGCAATTTTTCCGGGAACGTTTGATCCGTTTACCAACGGGCATTTAGATATCGTAAATAGAGGGCTCAAACTTTTTGATGAAGTGGTAGTAGCTCTTGGGGTGAATAGTGGTAAAAACCACCTGTTTACATTAGAAGAACGCACCGCTTGGCTAGAAGATATTTTTAGAAATGAGCCTCGTGTTAGTGTCATTCATTACGAAGGACTTACAGCTACTTTTGCAGAGAGTATAGGGGCACAATTTATATTACGCGGACTTCGCACTACGCAAGATTTTTCATATGAACAACAAATTGCCTACGTAAATGAGGATATCACTATCGCTGTGCAGAGTATATTTGTGATGAGTGATCAAAATAATGCTTCTGTCAGCTCGACTATTGTTAGGGATTTAATACGGCATAATGGCCCTTATAAAAAATATCTTCCAGAATCTATCTACTTAGCCATAAAGGCTACGCATTAGCCCATTCGGAATATCTTTTTTTATACAGTTTGAGTAACTTGCGTATGGCAGGGTAAGTGTCCAATGTTGTTAAATCTAGGCTAAGAGGATCCAACCAATGTACTTCTTCTATATCTTCATCTAATTGCGGTATGAGCTCAGCGTCACTTTTGCATTTTACCGTGTACCAGTGGGTGTGTTTGATTACCCATTTTTCATTTCTGAAGTAGGTATGGTAGGTTTCTGCAAACGAAGAAATGATGGATAAATCTTGAGCACCCGTCTCTTCTTCTATTTCGCGCAAGGCACATTCTTCAATTGTTTCGCCTTTATCTAATTTTCCTTTAGGTAAATCCCATTTCCCAAGACGCTTCATAAGCAATATTTGTCCCTTGGTATTTTCTACAATTCCGCCACCCGCTATTTTGTATTTAAACTCTAAAATAACCCGTTTTAAGATTTTGTCAGGATTGCCCAGTAGTAGTATTTTAAGGGGTTTAGTAGCTTTTTTGGCTACTTTAAGGGCTTCTTTTATTTGCTCTTCTTTGGGTTTTTTGAAGACAAAGTCAGGCTTGTAGCGTTCTATATCATTCTCATCGCTTGAGAGATAAATACGGTGTTTGCCGTGAAAAATTCGATACATTTGCCTGCGTTATATGATCAATACAGAAGCAAAAATCGCCAAAATACTTTTAGAAACAAGTGCAATAAAATTATCTCCTGAAAAACCTTTCAAATGGAGCAGTGGTTGGAATAGCCCAATCTATTGTGATAACCGAACGGTTCTATCGTATTCGCATCATCGTAAGGCCATTAAAGAAATGCTTTCTGCTAAGATTGCGGCAGAGTTTGAAGGTGTAGACACCATTATAGGTGTGGCCACTGCGGGTATTGCCATGGGTGCACTTGTGGCAGATGAACTTTCTCTTAGTTATGCATATTGCAGACCAGAGCCTAAATCACATGGCCTAAAACGTCAGTTAGAAGGCAAAGTAGATAAAGATGCTAAAATAGTAGTACTAGAAGACTTGATAAGTACAGGCGGAAGTAGCTTAAAGGTGGTAGAATACCTAAGAGCTGAAGGGTATAACGTGATGGGAATGGCTGCCATATTTACCTATGGTTTTCAAATTGCAGATGATAATTTTAACCATGCGGATTGTAAATACATCACACTAGGAAATTACGCCAGTATGATAGATGAGGCGGTGACAAGCGGCTATGTGCAAGAATCTGATTTAGCTAGTCTTGCCCAATGGCGAGAGAACCCTGCTGAGTGGGGTGTGTAACTTAAAAACGGATACTTAAAACAAATCCTCTGCTGTTCTTATCTAGTTGAGGTGAGATCATCGCATTATTGTAGTGTCGTTTAAAAAGTTTTTGGCTTAACCAAGGTTGTACAATATAGGCTAATTGGGTGCTTAATATGCCCACTCCTGCACCTGTCAACACATCACTAAACCAATGCCTGTTGTTATACATACGAAGTCCGGCAACGGTTGTAGCGACGGTGTACCCTGCAATGCCATACCATGCACTGACATCTTTATATTCCATTCTTAAAAACTCTGCACTGGCAAACGCTATTGCGGTATGACCAGAGGGAAAAGAGTTGTATGTACTCCCATCTGGGCGTAATATCCCTGTGGCTTCTTTAGTACCGATGACAATGGGGTAGGCCATAATATAAGAGGTGCCAATGATGACGCTTCTATCTGTAAAACTGTGTTTTCCCTTATTCCCTAAGGCATTTAAAATATACACAGCAGCACATGGCGATAATGCGATATAATCATCTAGTTTAGTGTGTTTGCCTGGTGTATAGAGTTGTCTTTGTATCGAGCTATTCAAGTCTTGCCCCCAATTACTATAGGTAGCTGCCGTGCCCGTTAATATAAGTCCACTTGGGATAATTAATTTTTTGGCATCAAAGCAACTGTCTCGTTGGGCATGTAAAGTATGGCTAAAAATGGAGACAATGCATAAAAGAATGAATGGCATGTTTTTCATTCGTTTAATGATCTGCGGGTGCGTCTTTTGCTGCTTCTTCAGTTGTTTCCTCTGCAGAGTCTTCTTTTATTTCTTCTAACGATTTTTCTTCAGAATTTACCATTAACCCAACCATCATAATAAGTGCAGTCATGATAATAACTTGTACTATGAGTGACTTGTTAGATAAGTCAAGCTGCTGTGTGACGGGTAAGGTTAAGAAAAGCAATATCGTAATCAATCCGCGTGGGGCGATGTAGTATAAAGGTTCGATCGTGAGTTTAAATAACTTTAGGCTTATTAACCTCAGAAAGAAAATGCCAAAGGTTATGCCAGAAGCCCAAACGATGGTATCTAAGTTGAATATCTCTGATGTTTGGATCAGATAACCAAAAAGCAAAAAGAATAGAGCCCTTACCAAAAAAGTAATCTCACTGGTAAGTTCTTTGAACTTGTGCACTTCTTTGTCGAGTATATCAGGCTTTAGTAAATGAATATACTTGTTTTTTTTAAGTAGTTTTAGATTGCCTAAAAATAGTCCAAACAACATTATGAAAATAAGTGCTGGCAAATGGTATATTTTGGAAAGGGAATAAATCGAGATGATTATCAGGATAATCGGCAGAAACTTAACATGATGTTTTATTTTACTTAACAAAAAGGCCAAGCCTAATGTGGCAATAAACGTGATGATGAGAATGAAAAAAAGTTCAACAAAAAAATCAGAGAAGGACTTACTCCCTACATTGTCGTTTAGGGTAATAAAATTAAAGAAAACAACTCCAAAAATATCGCTTAGACTACTTTCGTACGTGATGAATTCTTTGTTGAATTTGCCTAAGTTTTGTGCACTAGGTATAGCAATAGCACTGCTTATAATGGCAAAGGGTATGGCATTGGCTAATCCTATTTTTAGTGAAACATCTCCAAAATAGTGAAATGCATAACCCAGTAAAAAACTTAAAGCCAACATCGGAATAATAGCGAGCAGGGCTGATTTGCCGATAAGCGGAAGTTTGGATTCATTTAGTTCTAATTCTAGTGCTCCTTCAAGTACAATAAGAATTAGGCCAATAGTGCCCAGTTGGGGTAAAATGGCTTCTAAATCAGGTATAGGGAAACCTAAAAAAATGCTCAACTGATGCACGCCCATCCCTAGCGCGATAAGTAAAATCACTGATGGTATTCTCGTCTTAGCAGAGGTCACATCAAAGATGTACGCCAACAAGAGTAAAAAGCAAATGGTTAGTATCAAGGTGTTTCTGTTTAGTTTTTGGGTTTAGCTGTGTATGTAAGGTTCATGTGAGCTAATACCTCCCAAAATTAGTGTTTTTTCATATTGCTTGCGCTCCAACACTTTATTTTAGTGGAAGAATTTATTTGGATTTAAATCCAGCGTTTAGTTTAATAGTTGAAAATGTAATAAGTAAGCAACCGGTTATTAGAAAAAGGATAGAGATTTACTCATCTTCTAGTTTATCCAGTATTTTCTTCGCTACGATTTTCACTTTTTTATCTACATCAAGTTTTTTGGAAACGGCGTCGTAAGGACCTACAATAACTTCTTCACCATCTTTTAATCCACTTAGAATTTCGATGTATCGGCTATCTTGTATACCTGTAAATACGATAATTTTAGTGGCTTTCCCATTGTCTACTTTAAACACGACTTCGTCAAGTTCATCTTCTTCGGAAGTGCTTTTTGTGCTGTCTTTTACCCTTGTGCCAATGGCTTCTATGGGTAAGCACAAAATGTCCTTCTTAACTTGGGTTTGTATTTCTACATTGGCGCTCATGCCGGGCAAAAAAGGAGATTTGCTTTTGGCCAGCAAATCGGTATAGCTGCTTTTAACCAAGCGTATTTTTACTTCAAAATTGGTTACCTGATCCGTATTTAGTTGCATGCCTCCAGCGTTGTTTGCACTTCGTGAAATTTCGGTTACAATACCCTTGAACTTTCGGTCGCTATACGCATCTACCTCTACTACGGCGGTATCTCCTTTTTTTACGAGTAGAATATCGTTTTCATTTACATCTACAATTACTTCCATATTGTCAAAGTTAGAAATGACCATAATCTCTGTTCCTGCCATTTGAGCAGTACCCACAACACGCTCACCTTTTTCATTGTTAAGCGCACTTACTATGCCGTCACTTGGTGCGTATATGCTGGTACGTCCTAATGCTTTATTGGCCTCACTTAGTGATGCATTGGCATTGTCTATACCAAAACGAGCGGCAGCTATGCGTTGTTCCGCAGCTACTACCTCACTTTTGGCAATGGCGTATGCGCTCTGAGCAGCATCATACTCCGCTTGACTTAGTACTTTATCGGCAAATAGTTTTTCACTTCTACGAAAAGCAGATTGTTGTTCGGTAAATCGCGCTTTGGCTTGTGTAAGTTGTGCTTCGCTTGTTTTTAAGCTACTTTTAGAAGTGCTCACTCCGGCTCTTGCTCTATCTCTTGAGGTTATGTACAAATCAGGATTTATTTTTAGCAGCAGCTGACCTTCTTTTACGGTATCACCTTCTTGCACATACAGTTCCGTTATTTCACCGCTCACATCGGCACTTATTTTTACTTCGGCTTCTGGTCGTATTTTTCCGTTGGCACTTACGGTGCTTATAATCGTGCGTTTTTCTACCTTGCCCACGTTCACTTCCAGCTCACCTCTACTTCGGTTTTTGCCTATTAAGATAAGAGTTGTGACCAGTGTGAGCCCTCCTAGTATGTAAAATATAGTTCGTTTCTTCATTATAGTTGTAGTTGTTTTCCTTTATAAAAATCAATAATTAGCGCTCTAAAAACGTATTCGTATTTTGCGTTGAGTACCTGAATCTGAGCGGCACTCCATTGGTTTTTGGCAGTGACTAATTCGTAGCTACCCATTACACCTGCTTCAAAGCGTTTTTGGCTAAAATCAAAGTTCAGTTGCTGTGCTTCTTGGTTACTTAGCGCTGCTTCATATCTACTTTTGGCTGCTTTCAAGTTAGTGAACGCGGTAGTCACATCGTTTCGCAATTGGTTTTTAGTGTTTTCTAAGCCAAGCTCCGTGATTTGTGTGTTTAGTTTGGCGTTTTCGAGTGCAGCTCTGCTTCTGTATCCGTTAAAAATAGGGATTTGCATGGATAGCCCTACCTGCTGTCCAAGATTATCTGAAAGTTGATTTGCAAAAGGTTTGTCTGTAATGGAAAGTTGCTCACGCGCAGTTACCACCAGTTCTTTAGTAGTTTCTGTGGCGCCTATTGGAATTATATCATAATTACCAGTACCCGTATATAATTTACCGCTTTGTGAGTACACTGTATTTATATTTCCATAGGCACTTATGGTAGGTTGTAGGCCTGCACTTGCAATCTTCTCTCCCAATTGACTTTGTGCTATTTGTAACTCTGCTTGTTGTATTTCGGGAAGATTCAGTAGTGCTTTTTGGTAGATGTCTGCAACGTCATCGGTTAGCAACTCAGGTACGTTTACACTGTTCAATGACTCAATTTCTAGGGTTGCGTCCAGTGGCAGTTGCATTAAATTAATAAGTGTATTGTAGCCTAGTTCTATGGCGTTTTGGGCATTAATAATGGTTACCTGATCATTGGCTACTTGTGCTTTTAGCGTAAGAGTAGCGCTTTGGTTGGTGCTGCCACTCGCTTCCAATTTTTGAGCACGTTGTAACTGGCTATTGGTAAGTAGCTGCTGTCCTTCTGCCACCTTTAGGTTTTCTTCTGCTTGTATAATTTGTAAGTACGTAGTGGCAACAGATAAGGCAATTTGATTCCGAATAACCTGATTGTTTTGTGCATTAGCCTCGGTAGCAACTTGGTTTTGTTTTATGCGATTATTTACCTGACTACCTCCGTATAGCAAGACGCCGCTACTCAGCGAGAAGCTATTGCTCTGTATCGTGGTATTGTTAAATGTATTTGTAAAGGGGTCGATAGTTCTACCGATATTGTAGTTGTGATTTCCGCTACCGTTAAGTGTTGGTATGCGGCTAAGTTTGGTTTGCTGTAAATTATTAGCTAGGATAACACCCTGCAGACTGTTTTGCTGTATGGCAGTATTGTGCTCCAAGGCATAATCTATGCAGCGTTGAAGATTCCATTTTTCGGTAGATTGAGCCTTTAGCCCAAGTGTAGCAAATAATAGAAAGATAAGAATGGCTTTGTACATAGCGATGGTGGTTGTAAAGTCCTCAAATGTAATGGGCCACGTGCATATCAATTGGGGCACTCGATTAATGGGGAGATATCCTCGTTTTACGAGAATGAAGAGATTGATTTTTTATGGGTTGTATTAGCTTTGTGCACTTGAACTTCTGGTATACCATAGGAAAAACATTTTTACCTCAGCTTACTTGGCGTCGAAAAGTAGATGAGAAAGTAGTGTATCTTACTTTTGATGATGGTCCACATCCTGCTATTACTCCTTGGGTGATGACTGAGTTGGAAAAAGTAGGAGCTAAGGCAACTTTTTTTGCCGTAGGCGATAATGCTGTCAAATATCCTGAAGTCGTAACGGCTATTAATACCCGAAATCACCAACTTGGTAACCATACCCAACACCACATTAAAGGATGGCAGGTATTAAAAGAGGAATACTTACACGACATAGCTTTATGTGATAAAACTATTGCCGGAAGTAAGTTATTTAGACCTCCATATGGCCAGATTAATTTTAAGTCTATAGCCTTACTTAGCCTAGATTATGAGATAATAATGTGGGATATACTGACCAAAGATTACTTGCCTGGGCTAAACACAAATAGAGCTCAAAAAAGAATTCAAAAAGCAACGCGTCCGGGAAGTATTATCGTTTTTCACGATAGTGAAAAGGCAGAGAAAAATCTAAAAATTTTACTTCCTGAGTATTTACAGTTTTTAAAATCAGAAGGATATCTAATGAAGCTATTATGATTGTACTGGCATACGCTATACTCGGAATATTTTTTGGCATTCAGCTATTTTCTTTGGTATCTATCTTGTTACAAACACCCGCGGTTCTTCAAAAACGTACGCATTTTCCTCAGGTTAGTATTTTGCTGGCTGCTAGAAATGAAGAAAAGCTAATCATTAGAAACCTCGAAGCCATAGAAAAACTCAACTATCCAAAAGAATACCTAGAAGTACTTATTGGCAACGATGCGAGTACCGATAATACGTCTGCACTCATAGCAGAATTTATCCAAGATAAACCTCATTTTAAATTATTTCAAATTGATAAAACAGTAGGCAAGGGGAGAGGCAAAGCGAATGTTTTAGGTCAGTTAGCACATGAGGCCAATGGAGAATTCTATTTTATCACCGATGTAGATGTGAAGCTTCCAGCGAATTGGATTCTTGGTTTACTTCAAGAATTTACAGACGGTGTGGGCCTAGTAAGTGGCACTACCAAGTGCGAACGTGCCGGTCTTTTTGCTACATTGCAAGGCATAGATTGGCTTCATTTTATGGGATATATTAAGGCTTTTGCGAATGCGGGAATAGGATGCACCAGCGTAGGCAACAATATGGCTGTTAGAGCAGAGGCTTATTGGCAAACGGGTGGTTATGAAGAAATTGATTTTAGTATAACTGAAGATTACAAACTCTTTAAAGAAGTAACGGGCAGAGGCTGGCAATGGCGCACTACGATGCGTGAGGAAACATTGGGGTTGGCTTGGTATATTCCCAACGTCAAAGAAATGCTGCACCAGCGTAAGCGATGGCTAATAGGAGCTCGAGAGTTACCGCTTAATTGGAAGTTTATGTTGGTGCTGTATGGTTTATTTATACCTGCATTATGCTATGTTTTTTGGGTTAATGCGCAGTTGGCAATGGCACTGTGGTTTAGCAAATTCCTGATTCAGTGTTTCTTTATTATCTTCTTATCGCTAGCCGTACATCGTAGGCCGTTTCGTTTTTCTTACTTGATACTGTATGAATTTTATGTGCTGTTAAATACTGCGGCTACAGCCGTATTTTATGCTTTGCCTATACAGAGCGTATGGAAAGGAAGAGCCTATAATGCCGCGTATATTGGAGATGAAAAATAAATGCCACTCGACAGAAATTTAGATTTAAACGTATACTTGTAACGTGTTTCCAGAATTAGTTACCTTTTCCATTCCCTCTTTTCTTCAAGGCTTTTTGCCAGATCATTTTACCTTACACAGCTATGGGCTTATGATAGCCTTGGGTGTTTTGGTTTCTTTTTACATCACCTTGCAAAAGTCAAAACGGTTTGGGCTTGATTCAGATACACTTTCTAGCCTATTTGTTTGGGTAATTTTAGCTGCTTTTGTGGGCGGTAAGCTGTTTTTCTTTTTAGAGGATATGGGTAAATTTACGGCCAATCCTAGCTTGATAAAAGGAGCTATTGGTGGAGGGTTTGTGTTTTACGGCTCGCTTATTTTTGCGGTTCCTACTATTGTGTGGTGGCTTAAAAAAGAGAAAGTTCCTGTACGTCCATTTTTAGATATTTTGGCGATAGTAGGCCCTGTAGTACATTCGTTTGGCAGAGTGGGCTGCTTTTTGGCTGGATGCTGTCATGGTAAAGTGTGTACCAGTTGGGTAGGGGTTACTTTTTCTAATCCCGATTCATTGGCTGCTATCAAAAATGTTCCTCTATACCCCACACAACTGTTTGATATAGCGGTAAATATGGTTATTCTGATTACCGTCCTGCTATGGCAACATAAAAAGAAATTTGATGGTCAGTTGTTTTTGATATACCTCATGATGTATGCCGTTGGTCGGAGCATTGTGGAGATGTATAGAGGAGACGATACACGCGGTTTTGTGATAGAAGGTGTGCTGTCACACTCTCAATTTATAGCAATAGGTATTTTGGTGGTGTGTGCCATCGTATGGAGACGGTGGAGTAAAGATAAAGTGATAATCTAAGTTTTCAACTTACGAAGTTAACCTTGCGCTCAAAGCGAATATCAAATCGTGAAGCTAGCATAGGTTCGCCGTCTAGCTGAGCTGCCATCGTGTGTTTGGCTTCTATGGTTATGGTGTTGTGCCGGGTATGATTTACTACATTTAAGTGTAGATGTTTTCCCTTTTTCACTTTGGGTAGATAAAGCAACCGTTGCAGTACGTTTACCTTTTTTATATGAAGTAGTTCTAGTAAGCCGTCTTGCGCATCTGCATGTGGTGCAATGTTAAAATCACCGCCAAAAACGCGTCCATTGGCTGCGCATAGCATAAAGGAAGAGTAAGGTTTACCATTGAGTGTGATGTTCTTACTTCTGTACCAAAAAACATGTCGCGCTATGGCAATCCAATATTTCATAGTTGTCGGAATCCAAGAGGTTTTTCCGTGCATGGATTTAGCCAGTTCTCCGTCAAATCCTACCCCAAATACATTGATAAACTTACGCCCGTTGCAGCTCCATAAATCGATGCTGGTGGTTTTTTGATAAGACCTGATTTTCTCAAAAACCTCTTTATCCTGTTGGGTTAAGGCTAACATTTTAGCAAAATCATTACCGCTACCAGCAGGTATAAGATGGATAGGAATGTCGAGATGAGGTAAGCAGTTGAGCGCAAGATTAAGCGTGCCATCACCGCCAATAATACTTACAGCAGTATAGTTGTTTTCGTGAAATCGTAATGCCAAGTCTTCAGCATCGCTCGTTCCATTGGTTTCGTAGATGGTAAAGGCTAGCTTTTGCGACGCCAAATAATGGGTGTATGCTTTTAATTTTAGATGTGACTTTCCTCCACGTGCAGCGGGATTAAACAAAATTAAAATGGCTGAATGCGTCAAAATAATTATTTATATTAAAACAAATATCACTTAAAAAACTTGTATACGTAACTTTGAACGCACAAACCATGAAGAGCATTACACTTGTAGGAGGAGGATTAGCAGGATCGCTAGTGGCAGTTTACTTAGCTAAAAGAGGCTATGAAGTAAATATATATGAGCGCAGACCCGATATGCGTAACGTAAAAATACCTGCAGGTAGGTCTATAAATTTAGCACTCTCCGCACGCGGTTTAAATGCACTGCATAAAGTAGGCTTGGACACTGCGGTACTGGCAAAGGCAATACCTATGGCGGGTCGTATGATGCACAGTAAAGAAGGAGACTTAGCCTATCAGCCGTATGGCGCAGAAGGGCAAGCTATTAATTCAGTAAGTAGAGCGCATCTTAACGTTCAGTTACTTCAGCTTGCGGATGAATATGAGCATGTACACCAGCATTTTAATATGAAGTGTACTCAAGTAGATTTAGAAACAGGCACCTGTTGGTTTACGAATACAGAAACGGGTGTTCATCAAGAAGTTAAAGCAGATTATGTTATTGGTGGTGATGGTGCATTTTCACCCGTTCGCGATAAAATGCAACGTACCAATAGATTTGACTATTCACAGTCGTATACCAATAGCGGTTACAAAGAGTTGAGTATAGCTGCAACCGAAGATGGTGATTTTGCTATGGATCCGAATTCATTGCACATTTGGCCACGCGGTAGTTTTATGATGATAGCGCTTCCTAATCCAGACAAAACATTTACGTGCACCATATTTATGCCATATGAAGGTGAAACTGGTTTTGATAACATTAATACGGACGAAGAAATTCTGTCGTTTATGTCGACGTATTTTAACGATGCGATGAAGCTAATGCCAACTTTATTAGAAGATTTCAAATCAAATCCGGTGGGTAGCTTAGTAACGGTAAGATGTTACCCATGGAATATTAATAAAGCTACGTTGATAGGGGATGCATGTCATGCTATTGTCCCCTTTTATGGTCAAGGGATGAATTGTGCATTTGAAGATTGTGTGGTATTGGACGAGTGTTTAGAAGAATTTGGCGATTGGGAAAAAGCGATGCAAGCATATCAAGTGCGTAGAAAACCCAATGCAGATGCAATTGCCGATTTAGCGCTTCAAAACTTTATTGAAATGCGTGATTTAGTAGGAGATAAAGACTTTTTACATTACAAAAAAGTAGAACACGATATCTGTGATTTGCATCCGGATGTATTTCAATCTCAATACGAAATGGTGACGTTTAGCAATCTACCCTACAGCGAAGCTAAAACCAAAGGCGCTCGGAACACTAAACTAGTTTATGAGCTTATTGCGCAAGGACTAGAAGATAAAATAACCGATCGAAATTTCGTTAAAGAGTGGTTCGCGTAAGATTGCAGCAAGCCGTTTCTTACCCTTATTTTACAACTAGTTTTAACTGAGATTGACCATTATCTGTTTGGATTATGGCAATGTACGTTCCACTGGCAAGCGAATGTTTAATTTCTAAATCGCTCACATTTTCTCTGCGTTCACGTAACACTGTTTTGCCAGTAATGTCAATTACTTCTACTTGCAGGAATGCACTCTTTTTAGCTAACGATACGTTGAAGCGATCTGTACTTGGGTTAGGCGAAATAAACGCCTCTAGCGTTGAAACGTCCTTAATATCAATAGTAGAATGAATAAATTTAACGGTATAATCTTCTACTTCGCCATATTTGTCACCACAAGGATCCATATAATTTGAGTAATACTGACTACGTATTCTCATTCGTAAATCAGTATCTAAATTTACATCTTGAGGTGCTTGTATAGTTGCGGTAGCTTTAAAATTAGCTAATTCGGTAAATATAAGTTGCTCGTCATTAGTGAATGAAGCATCTCCATTATAGTCTATCCAAGCCGTTACAGAATCACTATCCCAGTTATACTGCATCACTACTTCCAATTCGTGTGCGATATTATCGCTCAATTCAAAACGAGTACTGGTGAAGTCGCCATAATAATCTTGTCCACTTGTTTGGGTAACACCGTTTAAGTTAACCGCTTTGATGTAATCTGAACCTGTTCCCTCTGATCCTATGGCATCACAATAAATAAACTCATGTACTTTGTAATTAAAGGTATAGGTTTCTGATTTTTGTCCAAGACTAGAGGTAGCAATTACTTTAAAGTACAGCATGTCTCCTAATTCTTTTCTGCCGATAGGAGTTACACTCTTCCAGTTATTACCACCTATGTTGGTCATGGTAATTTCGTTGGTAAGTGATTGGTCATTCAACGACCAAAGTGCTTTCACCTCTGTAAGTGTGCCGGTATATGCTATTGTTGCATGTACGTATTGGTCTACTCCTTTTTTAGGAGTAACGTCATCGGGTATAGAGGTAATAGAAGTGTGTGTAATAGCTGGATAATCATTTCTTCCTACCAGTGTATATTCCCATAAACCTCTGCCATAAGTGGCTGCTCTTAGTCGGTTACTTCCATAGTGTATTTCGAGGTCTTTTACGCAAGCGTTAGGTAAATTATTATTATAAAGAGTCCACTCTGTTCCGTTTATACTTTTATAGTAAATGCCTATTTCTCCACCCACATAAATGTAGGATGAATCACTGTGGTCCAAAGCGACGGTAAGCAGTGGCATGTTGTTTAGGTTGTACGTAATATTTTGCCAGCTACTTCCTTGGTCAAATGAGATATAAATTTTCTTACCATCATCCTGGTAGCGATTAAAAGTTACGACAATTGTATTCGCATTTTTAGGATCGAAAGCGATGTCGGTAATGGAATATCCAGGTAAGCCAGAACTTATGTTTTGCCAAGTAGTTCCTCCGTTTGTGGTAAGCCTTATGGAACTTCCGCGGGCAACTGCAATAACGTTGGAATCTGTTTCTGCAATAGAAGCGTCGTACAAAATATTAATACCCGGATTTGCTTTATAACTCCATTCCGTTCCAAATTTATCCCCTTGATATATAGAATCTGCAAAATGGAGTACTTGCATTTGATTTAAAGGATTAATCAAGAAAGGAGCTTCCCAGTATGCATTGCTGCTACCGCCTTCGGGGTTCCCAGTTCCGTTTCTCGATTGGCCTCCATCGCGTGTGTAACTTCGGGTGCCATATTGCCAACTCCCTATCATCCAGTTTTGATTAAGTGGATGCGCAAGTGCTTCCATTCCGTCTCCTCCGTTCCATTCGATCCAGCCATCTTTATTCAAAATACTTGTTCCGTTATCTTGTGAGCCTGCCATGTGCACGCTATAATCTCCTTGGCTCGTGCCCACGGCATAAAAATCGCGTATTCCTGTTCCGTCATTGAGCTTAGTCCACGTGAAGCCATTGTCTGTACTTTTTGCAAAATACCCATCGGTAGCAACATAAAATACGCCATTGATACAATTTGCAATTTGCATGTCTGCGTGTATGTAAGCACTATTCTGATTACTCCATGATGTTGTCCGTGTAAAAGTGTTTCCCCCATCGGTAGATGCTTGCAGGTCTACATACCCATAAATCATATTATTGACATTCAAATCAGAAACCGAAAAAGCAAGACAAGTCTCATCCGGATTACTCAAAGCAACAAATGAGTTTCCTTGATCGGTAGATTTGTAAACGTTTTTGGTGGAAGCTGCATATACATGATTTGGTTCTGCCGGTGAAGTAGAAATGTAAATTCGAGAATTGCTGTTATTAGGAAATCCTCCTGCATTGCCAAAACTGACTCCTCCATTGGTTGATATTTTTAGTAAATTTCGATCAGTTCCGGCGTTGTTGTATACATAAACGACATCTGTATTGTTGGGATGAAAAGCTACATCTGTTACGTTACCTCCAAACTTAGATTGCCAAGTGTCAAGATTGTCTGTAGAAACAAATAATCCAAGTGAAGTCCCGACAAATACCTGATTGGCAACCGTAGGATGATACCGTAATTTGGTGATTCTAACATTAGATCCAAGTCCTCCCCAACCTAAGTTGGCAGGCCCAAAGTTAGAGACGGTCCATGTTGCTCCTGCGTCAGTGCTTCTATATATGCCGTGCGTATATAAAAATCCACCTTGGCAGACTGCAATTAGGATTTCATTGGTATTGTTTGGGTTTACATCAAAGGTGAAAACGCCTGCTGCCGGCAGAAAATCGGTGGTGTTTTGCCACGTATTTCCTCCGTTATTCGATTTCCAAAATCCTCCAGTACTACTTGCAATATACATTTGGTTTGTATTGTTGGGGTTTACCCAAAAATCTTGCACACGTCCAATGCCTGGCGAGTAATGAGAGGTTATGTTGTTGGCACTCCAAGGGCCTAATTCTACCCAACCGTCTGTAAATGATGCTTTGTTTTTAAGATTGTGTGCTTGGTTTGCAATTTCGGTATAGGTTTTAGTTACCCCATAAAAATCTACGTTAGATCTATCTCCAGAGGGATAAAACTTACTTTCATTTTCAGCTTTCCAACGTTCAAAATTTTTCCAACCGCTTCCTTTTGTTCTTCCGTTGGCATCAAAGTATGCGTTGGCAGCATCTACCACCTCATAGAAATTATAGGAGTTGTTCTCCATCATTTCTTTGTAAGAAACTTCTGTTTGTGCAAATGAAGATAAACTTGCTAATAGGATGATACTAATTGTAAAGAGGGTGTTTTTAGAACGCATGATATTTTATAAGAACTACGAAAATAGGGAATTAATTGGAAGGTCTAACTGTCTAAAAGTAATGGAGATTAAGATGCACAAGGCTTTTTATGAAAGTTATCTAACAACAAAGGACGGAAATATTCCGCCCTTGTCTCAATAGTTAGTTAGTCTATTAAATATGCTTATTGCTTGATGAATTTAAAATTATACATCTGATTATCAACGGAAAAATTGGCCATGTACATTCCGCTAGTTAGCTTACTTAATCCATATATCGCAAGTTTGTTTTCGGTGGCGTATACCTTTTCAGTACTTATTAATCTGCCATCTAAGCTGTATAGGTTTATCGCTACCTGTTGTTCAGTGGCCTTATTAAGTTGTATAGTGAGTTCGTTGAGTACTGGATTTGGATAGAAAAACGGAGTACGATTAGCCAGTTTATGTTCTATCGAATTGGTGCCTTCTTCGTACACGCGCACATAATCTATATCCATAGAACCTCTGGTGAAATTGGGGGATATACTGGATTGTATCGCGATATTTAATAAAATATATTGAGGATCTGTATAGGGCCAAGAACTGGGGTTTTTAACATCTGGGTTGTATACAAAATGCACTACACTGTCTACGCTAAATACGAGTTTATCGTTGGTCCATTCTAGCGCATAAATATGAAATTCGGTAGAGGCCGTTGGTATTACTTGACCACCTACATTCACCGTATTGCCAAAGCTAGAAGGAGTGTGTGTAGCACTTGAAATGTAGTTTTGATTGTTTCCCCAATGTTCCATAATATCAATTTCGCCACAAGCGGGCCAGCCTACTTTGCCATACCCCATTTGTTCCCAGTATGCACCTGTTTCTGAAATGTTTTGTCCAAGCGTCCAGATAGCAGGCCAAGTGCCCACGCCAGAAAGTAGCTTCGCTCGTACTTCTACCCTCCCGTAGGTAAAAACGAACTTTGAATTTAATCGAGCTGATGTGTGAGTTTTAGTGACACCCTGGTCTGTAAAGGATTCTTTACGCGCAACAAGGTGAAGCATTCCGTCGCTCACATAGGCATTAGAGTCTTGATTGGTATAATGTTGGATTTCTCCGTTGTACCAACTGCCTCCTGCGGGTATTTTGGTTTGGTGAAACCATTTGGTGTCATCTATAGACCCATCTACATCAAACTCATCTGACCATACTAATTTATTATAAATGGGAGCTGTAATAATGGTATCTTGGTGAAAAAAGTCATCAAGATAGGCAACTACTTTGTCGTTGTTATTTTCTCCATTGAGCTGAATAACCACCCTGTTAAAATCCACACGTTGGGTAGGGGAAGGCGAATTGCCGTCCAGATTTATATAGCTATCTGTGCTGAAATCAAATGTAATCTCTTGCCACTGGTTTAGCTTTACGGTTTTAACAATTTCACACTGAGTAGCCCAAGGACTTTCCAGCTCTCCGTTTTGTAATTTGAGTGATACTTGGTTGGTTTGATTTCCGCTTATTCCATTTGAAGGAACGTAGAGTTTAAAAGAGAAACTTGAATGAGAATTCATGTTGAAATTTCGACTCGCTTCCAGTCTAACATTGGCATATAATCCACCTTGATCGTCGTATTTTAAAACAGTAGAAGAGGTATTAATCCCTGAAGGATATGGATTTGTAAAAGTAGTGTTTATGGTGCAATCATCTCCAAACCAGGTGTTAACATTCCCGGTTCCCTCAAAGTTATCTTGAAGGGTTTGAGCAAAGGAGGAGGATATTGTAAGTGTAAAGAAGAAAATTAGGGCAATGTTTTTTGGCATGGTATAATACTGTTAATCTGACTTATAGTTAAATTTACTATATGGTTCGAATAGGCAAATTACGATTAAAAAAAAGGATTAAGCATTATCCTAATCTCCTTTTATTACCGTCCAATGGCAGTAATTGTATTAATTGCCAAAATATTGCTTGACCTTGCCTTGGTAGTATGGTTGTAACTCGGGCGATACGCTTTTTAAAAGTTCGGTTTCTTTTTTCTTTTCGTCCAGATATTTCTGTATGCTCGGCGGAATAGGGCGAGGGGAGTCTTGTCCTTGTTTACTCGTGCGCTTATTGTCTTGTTCTTGCTCTTGTTCTGCTTTCTCGTGCTCACTCAACTTTATCTGGAGTAAATCCAATTTTTTGAAAGTTTCAGCATTTAATTTCTTGTAATAGAGATCCTTTTCTATTTCATCCATCAAGTCTTCTGTCTTCTTAAGATTTCCAAGACTACCCCCTTTGCCTTCCTTGTCAAGTTGGCGTTTAAGGTCTTGTAGTTTTTGGCGTATAGCAGCTTGTTGCGCAGCCATCTCAGCAAATTCTTTGCTTCCTGGTTTTCCTTTGCCTTGTTTTTGACCTTCTTCTAGCTGTTTCATTTGTTTGGCTAGATCATCTTGCATTTTTTTTATGGCGTTGGCATTGGGTTTTTTGTTTTTGGCGTCTTTTGGGTTCCCTCCCGGCTTTTTGCATTCCGATTTAGGTTTCCCTTTGTTTTGTTTTTGAGCCTTCATTTGCTCCTGCATTTGTTTAAGTGACTCACTCAGCATAAGTGCAAGGTTATTATAACCCGTCATGGCATATTGCTGGTGTACTAGGGCGTAGTCTGTAGTGCGCTCTCCCAGATAAGTCAGTGACTTATCTAGATTTTGATTTACCTTGGCTATCTCTTCGTTTACAAAGGATTGTATTTGTATATTTCGTTTACTGAGTGCTAGCAAAGAGTCTTCCACCATTTTGGTTTCGTCCTTTATTTTTCGCTGGCTCTGTCGTAGTTCAATGTATTTCGGACTGTAATTTTGATTTTCCTTAAAACCCGACATTACTTTTTCTTGATTAAAAGAAAGTTGAACCAGGTTTTCAAGAATCTGCCGAAGATTATTGTAGTCTTCTTCTTGCTGTTCTTCCATGGCTTCTTCCATTTCTTCTTGCATCTCTTCAGCCATTTCCTTCATTTCTTCTGCCGCATCGTCCATGTCTTCAGCGGCTTCTTTGTTTTTGCCTTTGCCTTGTTTTTGCTGAGCCTCATTTAGTTTATCACTCGCCTTTTGTGCCTTTTCATCTTTAGGGGGCAAGTCCATTGGACTTTCAAGATTTTCATTTTTTTTCTGGATGTCTTGTAAGTCTTTTTTGACTTCTTCAAACTCTTTTTTTATCTTCTCTTGCTCTTTGGCTAAGTCATCATTTTTGCCTTTTTCTTTTTCTGATTTATCACTCAGCTCTTTCTCTTTTTGAGCGAGCTCGTTTAACTTATTGATGGTTTCGTTTAGCTTTTTTTCTAATTCTAATTCTTTAAACAGTTCGAGCATTCGATCCATTTCTTTGCTCATTTCCTTCTCGTTAAATTTAAATTGGTCAAGGGCTTCCTTAAGCTCATCCTTACGGTTTTCTTGAAGCAGTTTTTCGATCTTTTCCATGAGTTTACGGGTGTCTTCATCTAGCACTTGATCCATTAGTTTTTCAAGTTCTTTTTGTTTCTGCAGCAAGTCTTCTTGAATGGGATTAAACTCTTCTTCTTTGAGATTCTTTTCTAAATTTTTGTTAAATGAGTTTTTTATTTTCTGTTCAAGTTCTTTTTGTTTGTCTAGTAAATCCTGAATTTTTTTCTTGTCGTTCCAATCTAGGTTTTTCTTTTCAGTCAGCATTTTTTCAATACTGTTTATCTCCTTCTCCATCTGCTTGGCATCTGCTTGAGCGCCTGCCATTGCACTTTTTATCTCTTTGTTGGCTTCTTCTGTTTTTTCTTTTAACTCCTTAAGCGAAGGCGCTTTGTAGGTGCGAACTTCTGATTTGGTAGCTTTAGCGCCATTTACTCCATCATTATCCCACACCGTAAAAAAGTATTCTATTTCATCATCTGCCTGTACATCAACAAGATTTAGATTCCAATAGTGGTAAAAGTTTTGACGTGTAATATTTTTAGTCAGTCCCACAGGCATCACGCCTGATTTTTCTTTGTTTTCTGCTTTAGATGATTTAGTGAATCGGTAATGAAAGGTAAGCTTACTAAAACCGTGATCATCGCTAATGTCACCTAAAAAGTAATAAATCTTTTGGCTTAAGCTGTCTTCCCTTTTCTCAACGGCTATCTGAGGATACTCGTCAGGTGTTACATTTATTTGATATAAAATAGAGTCGCCTCGCGCTACATCTTCATTAAGTGTATTCACTTTTAGCACTGTTGACTTCATAAATTTACGCGCAAAAGAGATTTTATTGGAAGCCAGTTTTAAAGTAGATCCTTCAGGAGCTATTAGTAGTCCTTTAACATTTTTGGTATTAAAGTTCCACTGTATAACAGTGCCTTGTGGCACGTTGAGTTCTCCAATATTACGGACTGTTTCACTGGGAAGGCCCAGGTATGCTGGATAGGTAATAGTGGCACTATATCCAACTATGCTAGGTTTAAGTAAAACTGCTACTTGGTATTCCTTACTATTAAAACCGCCTGCTTCAAAAAAGATACGCTCAGATTTTTGGATGTTGCTAAAGGTGTAGCTGAACTTACCATTGGTAATGCCTTGCATTTTATACCGTTGGTTGCCAATATGAATGTAGGCGTCTTGCGGTATTTTATCACCCTCAATACTTAAGGGAATGTATATGGTCTGATTTTGGATAGCATTTAAATTTTGTATGTTGCTCGTAAAAGTAAATGGAGCTTCGATTTCAAAGTGCTTTCCGAAATGCACAAATCGCTCACTACTCTTTTTAAATCCGGGGCTCACCAAAAGTATAAATACCAACGCGATGGCAGGTAGAAATGCAAATTTTACATACTTAATATTTTCTTTGAACGGTATTGCATTGCTAAAGGGAATAGGTTTAAGTTCGGCAGTACGCTGTTCAATACTGGCTATTAATAATGAATTGTCAGCGTTTTTAGCACTTTCTTGTAGTTGTAAGGTGTTTAGTAATTTGTCTTTTACCTCTGGGAAGTAATTACCTATAAGGATAGATGCTTCACGTATGCCAAATTGCCTTCTTACATTAACTAAACCCAATGTAGGCCGAATAATGTACCAAACGAAAACGGCTACACACAGTGCAATGAAAATAATAAAAAGTGAGGTTCGCGTTGATATGCTAAATCTACCCCAATATTCAAAAAAACTAATAGCAAAAAATAGAATAGCCACTAGTGATATACTTAAAATAGCCCCCTTTAGAAGTTGGTTTTGGTAGTACTTCTTGATGAAGGTTTCCAGTCGTTCTATTAATGCGTTTGGTGTCAAGTGCTAATGCCGTAATTAACGCGAAGATAAGGCAATTGTTGCTTTGCCCAAGTGTTTCTACAGGGGTGAAGTTGATCGAAATGTGTTCATGTATTCATTCGTAAATAAGATCATAATCTGGCAATTTTGGCAGGCTTTTTTTTTGGCTTTGTACTTAATTCAGCTAATGTCTGCTGATTTGATGCTATTTTACTTCATGCTGGTGTAAATTTCAGCATTGTGTAAATGAAACAGGGTAGTTTACGTTATTTTCGTGCACTTAAATGTTGAGATCATTAAAATTTCTGATTATCGTTCCATTGATTCTTGGCGCTACTTGTGCGCGAGAACATAAAAATGATAAAATTAATTGGGTTGATTTTAATACAGGATTTAAGCAAGCGCAAGCTGAGGGTAAAATAGCAGTCATAGATTGTTATACCGAATGGTGTGGATGGTGCAAGGTGATGGATAAAAAAACCTTTGGTAACGATACTATTATACAGCGCATTAATGAGAAATATATCGCGATTAAGTTTAATCCGGAATTACCATTTAAATACGATATTGGTTTAGCAGATTCCGTGACGGGCAAGCAGTTACTTATGGCACTTTCTAACAATAGTCCGTCGGGTTATCCGACGTTCTTTTTCTTTGTGCCTCAAAATAAAAAAATGTTTCAAGTGCCTGGATATCATGATGTTTCTGCATTTAATACTAGGCTCGATGAATTAGAGCAATATCAAAAATCTGTTGTAAAAACACCTTAAAATAAATTGGGAAGAAGAAAAAAAGATAAGCAAGTACATTTTACAAATGTAGAATTGCTTAGCGCTGGCGGTGAAGGACACGCTCTAGCCAAAGTAGAAGGAAAGGTAATATTCGTAAAATACGGAGCGCCAGGAGATATAGTAGATGTGCAAATAGTAAGTCGTAAAAAACGATTTAGTTTGGCAAACATTACTGCTATGCACAAGGAGTCTGATTTGAGGGTAAAACCTTTTTGCGAGCATTATGGCGTTTGTGGTGGATGTAAATGGCAGCATATAGACTACAAAGCGCAAGCTGAATTAAAAGACACTTGGGCTCAAGATTGCTTGCAAAGAATAGGCAAAGTAGAAGTTGCCGAGACATTACCCATTATCGGAGCAGAAGAACAACAGTTTTATCGCAACAAAATGGAATACACGTTTAGCAATAAGCGCTGGCTGTATGACGGAGAGAACATAGAAGATTTGCCACATACCAATGCACTCGGATTTCATGCTCCGGGTAGGTTTGATAAGGTGCTTCCTATTGTAAAATGTTGGTTGCAAGATGACATGGGTAATCATATTAGAAACTTTGTTTTTGATTACTGTATAGAAAATGAGTTGTCTTTTTATGATTTGAAAGAACATACAGGCCTCATGCGTAATTTAATGTTGCGCAATACCAAGGCAGGCGATTGGATGATCAACGTTGTTTTTGCTAAAAACGAAGATCAAAACATCCAGAAGTTGATGCAGGCTATACATGATAAGTTTAAGCCTAAAGCCTTAAATTACTGTATTAATGAAAAGATGAACGATAGTACTTTTGACCAAGAGTTTATTAATTACAGCGGAGATACGGATATTCAAGAAGAGCTATGCGGGTTAACGTTTAACATATCGCCAAAGTCCTTTTTTCAAACAAATCCAGTTCAGGCTGAAAAATTATACAATGTAGCTATCGAATTTGCAGATATTCAACCTACGGATGTAGTGTATGATTTATATTGTGGTACAGGCACCATTACATGCGTGGCAGCTACCAAGGCCAAAAAAGCAGTAGGGGTGGAGATTGTAGAAGAAGCGATTGAAGCGGCTATTGCCAACGCTAAGCTGAACGGAATTGCCAATACAGAGTTTTTAGCGGGTGATATGAAAGATGTATTCAATGAGCGCTTTTATACTGCACATGGTAAGCCAGACATTATCATTACCGATCCACCTCGAAGCGGAATGCATCCGAAAGTGGTAGATTATCTTGCATACGTAGCAGCACCTAAAATCGTATATGTAAGCTGTAACCCAGCTACACAAGCTAGAGATTTAGAGATGTTAGATGCTAAATATAAGGTGGTAAAAAGCCAAGCGGTAGATATGTTCCCGCAAACACATCATGCCGAAAATGTAGTGCTATTGGAGTTGAGATAAAATAATTTAGATTGGCTTTACCATCTCGTAATCATCCATTATATATCCGTTACCTATATCAAATACCACTTCTCTTTTTTGCGTAAAACCTAGCTTTTTATAGGCTTTAATTGTTGTGAGGTTGTATTTGTTTACCGTAAGTTTCAACTGAGTGCAGTTGTTTTCTTGGCCAAAATTTTCGGTGAATTGCATGAGTAGTTTGCCATAACCTTGATTGCGAAATGATGCTAGTAGGTAAATCTTACTCACAAAAAGATCTTGTGACTCTACTTTAAGTGCCAAGTAACCCATGGGTTTATCGTTTCCTAAAAGGAAATAATGCAATCCTTCGTCTATCTGTTGCTTTATTACGGAGTTAGATTGAAATTTATCAAGCATATAGTTGACTTGCTCTATTCCGATGATAGAAGTATAATGCTCTGTCCATATTTCAAGAGCGAGACTAACAACTTGTTCTATTTGCTCATCCGATGTTACGTGATGAATATCTGATTTAGCGTGTGCCAAAATTATAACCTAGACTAATGGATACCGGCATATAAAAACGTTGACCTTTACCCTCATTATAAAGCAAGTAAAAAGGACTGATATAATCTGAACTTTTTTGATAATCGCTACCTGGATCTTCCAAATTGGTTTGTTGCACATTTACGTTACTCCAGCCCATGCCCATATTTATATCAAAGTACATTTTTTCACCCAATTTGGACTGTGATCCCATCATTAAAAATATACCTGTACGCACTCGTTGGTATGAGTTTTCAATTTCTCTTACACTACCAAAGCTAGAATAATATTCTTCTGTTCTATTAAAATCAACATAGCCTCCATCCAAGCCTACTCCGAGGAAGAAACCTTCTGCTATGGGCAGATCGTGGTTTCGTTTGCGTTGGTAAAAACGCAATTCGGCTCCAGCTTCCACCCCGTATTTTACGTCAATTTGGTTCAGACCATTAAATGGAATGTTTAGATTTAGATTAATGGTAGGGAGATTATTTATGTTTGCTTTTAATGGCGAAATTTCATAACCTATATGGAGTTTTTGTATGCCTATACCCATTAGATTAAGCACGTCTAATTTAAAAATGGCATAGTCCCCAGGTGCCACCGGATTCTCATTGGTTTGTGCTTTTGTATGAAGCCCAAAAATAAATAACAATAAAAGTGAAGCTGTTAATTTCTTCATTTAATGACAATTAAACTATGGATGAATTAGTTGGTTGTAATCACACTTAACTTTTCTAATGTGCCGTCGCTCTTTATGGTGAATTGTGTTACACCTTGATTAGTCACGGCAATTAATAAGTCGTTTTTAATGATTATATCAAAACAACCATTCAGTATTGTAAAACCTTGAAAAAAAGGAGATTCTGGGTTGTTTAATGAATATATTTTTATTTTGTTGTTGTCACAAACGTATAAATAATCTTCAGTTATGCCTAAACCAATTGGATTTTCCATGTCTAAGCTACTAACTTGTTTTGGAGAATTGATATTCAAAATATCGATAACGTCCAGTCTGTTAACACCGCGATCACAATTACTGGCAACACGCAAGGTAGAATAGGCATACTGGCCTTTAGCAACAACGGGATCACAACTTCTGACGTGTGCATATGTTGAAATATATCTTGGTTTGCTGGGGTTATCTAATGTATATATAAGCATCCCGTTTTGCGTGCCTATTAATAGATTATTGTCTAAGGAGAATAATGTTTCTGCCCCATTAGCAACAAAAACGCTGGTCTGATATTTTGGATGACTCTTATCTGCAATAGAATAGGTGAATAAGGTATTCTGAGTAAGAATATACAAGTTGTCATTCACAATACTAAAGCGCGCTAATGAACCTCCTGTTCCTGTTATTCCACCTCCATCAATGGAAGTTGGGTCATTTGAAGGGGAAGAACTGTCTTTTGAACATCCAGCTATAAGGACAATAAAAAAGAGTATGGTAAGTGTGGTTTGTGTAAATGTTTTCATCTTAGTTATTCATATAGCACTGTGGTTTTGGCATTTGAACGAGTTCCCAGGTGATTACTGTTCCTTTACTAGCTTCAGGGCATTCAAAATATACTTTGCCTGACGGTCTTGTGTCTAATTGATTTCGAGGTGGGGTATTTTGTATGTCATTGCCCTTGTATTCAGTGTTTAGATGTGTTAGTGTAACATGATCTAAATCTGAAATATCTAAGGTTATAATACCAAAATTAAGATCGGCATAGAGATAACCATCTTTTAGCGCCACATCCACATTGCCAGGAATAGCGATAAATTTAAGATTAACTGGAGCAGATGGATCTTGATTGTCATACACGTGTACACCTTTTCCTACTTCATTGATAAGCAATAGATTACCGTAGGTGTAAATCTTGCCAACTGACTTGAGCGGCTGAGCAGTGGTAGTAGTAATTAGTTTTTGAATGTCTTCTATTCCTCCATAAACCGGTTTGAAACCGATTATAGATTTAGTAGTTTCATTTTCAGAGCAACTCCCTATTAATAGGATGAAGCAGGCTGCGATAGTTAAGGTGTGTAGTTTCATCTAATCCTTTATTTTTCAATTCGATATTACGACATTTATTGTAGACTTTTGCCACATCCTATAAAAAATGTCATTGACCTAACATTTTACCATAGAAAAAATAAACGATGAACAAGACAGAAGCAGAAATATTAACTGAGGTAGAGCAAGATATAAAAGCGTTAAAAAAAGAATTAAATGAGACGGTAAAAGCGATAGTGGATGGAGGATATTCTAAATTTCCTATACTTTTAGCGCACGCCGATGACATAGCTATTGCACAAAAGGTAATCGAGAAGGATGTGTACCAAACACACTTTCATTTTTCGGCAAGTACCCTGGAAGAAATGGTAACGCGAAAGATTATTTTAAGTGAAAAACAAGATGATTTTGAAAAGCAAATGAAAGCAAATGCGAATTCATTTTGTATTTTGCTAGTTCATCCCGATAGTATGAAATTTATTTTTTCACCTAAATAGTATGCCAAACGCAGTTTCACCCAAAGTAGCGATTGTTATACTAAACTATAATACCAGAGAGCTCTTAGAAAAGTTTTTGCCAAGTGTTTTGGCTACTGAGTATGCGCACAACGAGGTGTGGGTGGTTGATAATGCATCCACAGATGATTCTGTAGCTTATTGTAAAGCGAATTTTAGCCAGGTTCAGTTATTGGTAACTGAGAAAAATTTAGGATATGCGGGGGGATATAATTGGGCCCTAAGTCAAATTAAAGCCGATTATTATGTGCTTCTCAACAGTGATGTGGAGGTTTCTTCTAACTGGATAAATCCGCTGGTGGAGATGGCTGTTTCTGATCCGACTATTGGTGCAATCCAACCCAAAATTTTAGATTACAAAAATAAAACCAAATTTGAATATGCCGGAGCTAGTGGTGGTTTTTTAGATAAATTTGGCTATCCGTTTTGCAGAGGCCGAATATTTGACACCTTAGAAGACGACAATTCGCAATACGAAATACCGCGCAAGGTTTTTTGGGCTACTGGAGCTTGCATGTTCGTGAGTTCAGAAGCATTTCATCGTGTAGGACGACTAGATGCTGATTTTTTTGCACACATGGAAGAAATAGATCTTTGTTGGCGTTTGCAGCGGGCAGGTTACTCTATATGGGTAGAGCCGAGTTCTGTAGTATACCATGTTGGTGGCGGAACGTTGGCCGAAGGCTCTGATCGAAAGTACTTTCTGAATTTTAGGAATAACTTGTTTTTGCTGGCTAAAAATCATGCTTCACCCTTTTGGTTTATGATTATTATTTGGCGAATGATACTAGATGGGGTTTCGGCCTATAAGTTTTTACTTGAGGGCAAGGTCTCTTTATTTTTTACTATACTCAAAGCTCATTTTGCTTTTTGGGGCCAGTTTCATACAGTATTGGGTAAAAGACGATGGGTGAAAACGCTTGGTAAAGCATCAGTTTCTTTGTATAGCAAATCTATTGTATGGCAGTACTTTATAAAAGGCAAGAAGAAGTTTAGCGATTTAGAAAGGATTGTATAGCCAAGGAATATCCTTTCAACCCTAGTCCAAAGATTCCCCCTTCGACATATTGAGCCAGAAGTTCGGTATGTCGCTCGCTTTCTCTGTTGTAAATATTTGAAATATGGACAGCGATAACTGGAGTATGTATACCTGCAATAGTATCTGCTAATGCCACAGAAGTATGTGAATACCCACCTGCGTTTAGTACAATCCCATTGTATCCTTCATCATCTGCCAGATGGAGTCTGTTGATCAGTTCTCCTTCCACATTATTCTGAAAATAATCTATGTGAGCTGTTGAAAATTGGTTTCTAACTTGCACTAAGTACTCTTCGAATGTTTGATGCCCGTAAATACTGGGTTCTCGCTTTCCCAGTAGGTTTAAATTAGGTCCATTTATAATCAGTATTTTCACGTGTTGTGGCTCTTATGACACTTCAAAGTTATACATTTGTGGCTTAAACGCAGTATATGAGTGATGCTATAAAACACGAATGTGGAGTTGCCCTAGTAAGGCTCAGAAAACCGTTAGAATACTACCGTGAGAAGTACGGAACAGAGCTTATTGGGATTGAAAAGTTGCAAATGTTAATGAACAAGCAACTTAATCGTGGACAAGATGGCTCTGGACTTGCAGTGATAAAATTAAATCCTGAATTTGGACACCGATATATTGCTCGCGAAAGGGCAAAAGGAAGTAATGCTGTAAGCACTCTTTTTGAACGTGTTAATCAAAAATTCAGTGAGTTAGATAAGGAAAAGGCCAAGGATACAGACTGGCTCAAGAAAAATTATCCCTATGCCGGAGAATTATTACTTGGGCATTTGCGCTATGCTACGCATGGTAAAGATAGCATCGAAAATATTCATCCATTCTTACGTCAAAATAACTGGATGAGCCGTAACTTGGTTCTGGCAGGTAATTATAATATGACCAATGTGAATGAGATGTATCAGCAACTTATTCAATTGGGCCAGCACCCAAAAGAAATAAGCGATAATGTGACCATGCTTGAAAAAATAGGTCATTTCTTGGATGAGGAGAACGCTAGACTTTATCGTGAGTGCAAAGAAAAAGGCATGGATAATTTTGCCATTGCTGACTTTATTAAGAAAAACTTAAACCTTCAAAACGTATTAAAAAGTGCATTTAAAAATGTAGATGGAGGATATAATATGGTAGGTTTGATAGGTGATGGTAATGCATTTGTAATGCGTGACCCGAATGGAATCAGACCTAATTACTATTGGTCTAATGACGAGTTTCTTGTGGTTGCAAGTGAACGTCCTGCAATACAAACAGCGTTTGATTTGCAAATGGACGAGCTCAAAGAAGTTACTCCAGGATCTGCTCTAATTATTGATCGTGACGGAAACTTTGAAGAGAAAGAAATACTACCGCAACTGGAGAGAAAATCATGCAGTTTCGAACGTATCTACTTTTCTCGTGGTAGCGATGGGAAAATACACCAAGAACGTAAAATGCTCGGTCGTAAAATGGCGAGAGAAATTCTTACACGCTTGGATTACGACATACGAAGTACAGTATTCTCCTATATCCCGAATACGGCGGGAACTTCTTACTATGGCTTGGTAGATGGTATTTATAAATACCTAGACAAATGGAAACGTGAGGCAATTATCAAGCTAGGAGAAAACCCTAAACCTGCAGAGATAGACAAGTTACTTTCGGTAAAAATAAGAAGAGAAAAACTGCTGGTAAAGGATGCTAAAATTAGAACTTTTATAGCGCAAGACGCAGGAAGAGATAATCTTGTAGGTAACGGGTATGATGTAACTTACGGCGTTGTTAAATCTACGGATACATTAGTTGTGGTAGATGATAGTATAGTAAGAGGCACTACGCTTAAAAAGAGTATTCTTCGTATTTTGGACAGGCTTGAGCCAAAGAAAATAATTGTTGTTTCTTCAGCTCCTATTATAAAATACCCAGATTGTTATGGTATAGATATGAGTCGTATGAATGAGTTCATATCTTTTCAAGCGGTAAAAAGCTTATTGGAAAAAAATGGTGAATTGTCATTTATGAATACCGTGTACGAAGCGTGTAAACAAGAATTGGAAAAACCAGTTGCTGAGATGCAAAACAAAGTAAAGATGTTGTACGACAGATTTACAGATAAAGAAATAGAAACTGAAATAGCGTTACTTGTAACTCCAGAAAATATGAAAGCTAAGGTAGAAATAGCGTTTCAAAGTATTGCGGGATTACATGCTTCTTGCCCTAATCACAAAGGAGACTGGTATTTCTCTGGTAACTATCCTACGCCAGGAGGTAATCAAGTGGTGAATAGGAGTTATGTCTACTATATGGAAGGAAGTAAGGATCGAGCGTATTAAACGATTACGCTCCCGATCATACTATCCCCGAACCAATATGGGATGTCTTCTAACCCATTAGCAGGTTTGGTGAGAATAAGGTTGGCCTTTTTCCCTACTTGAATGCTTCCAACCTCATGCTGAACTTCCATAGCAAAAGCAGCATTGTAAGTGAGTGCGTTAAATGCTTCTTCTGGTGTTAGTTTCAGTTTAGCACAAGCTAAGCCAAAAGCCAAATTCAAATTACTGCTCGGAGCCGAGCCCGGATTAAAGTCACTGGCAATTGCTAGGGGAATATTTTTATCTATCAATTGTCTTCCAGGGGTATACGGAATATCCAGAAACATAGAACAAAGGGGCAATCCTGTGGCGATGGTATTTGCGTTGGAAAGCGCTACATAGTCATCTTCAGTCATTACTTCTAAATGATCTACCGATAGTACTCCCATTTCACAGGCCATTTTTACGGCACCAAAACTACTAAATTGATTTACATGCACTTTCGCTTTAAGTCCATGTTTATCTCCAGATTCTATTACCTGCTTTAAGTCGTCTAAATCAAAATAGCCCGTTTCGCAAAAAATATCAATATAATCAGCGAGGCCTTCTCCAGCTATGCGAGGTAGCATTTCGTTGCAAACCAAGTACATATAGGCGGCTTTATTGTTTTTGTATTCTTGAGGAAGCGCATGGGCTCCCAAAAAAGTTGCTTTTATGGGAATGGGCGAAAGCGATTTTAATACCCGGATTACCCTGAGCATCTTCATTTCATCTTCTATATTTAGTCCATATCCGCTTTTTATTTCAATAGCGCCAGTTCCTTGTTTTATTGCATTTTCAAGTCTTAGGTGAGCAGCGTCGTATAGTTGTTGCTCGCTCATAGCATGTAGTTTAGCAGCACTGTTAAGTATACCTCCTCCTGCTTCAGCTATTTCTTGGTACGATTTACCATGCAGACGCATGTTCATTTCGGCAGCTCTACTTTCGGCAAAAACCAGATGCGTATGCGAGTCTACGTACATTGGTAATACCAGTCGACCGCTGCAATCATGCGTATCCATACTTACATTGGGGCAATCGTGCATAGGTCCAAAAGAATCTATGATGTTATTTCGGATGAGTAAATAAGCATTATCTAAAGTGTTAACTTCACCTTGTGCTTTTCCTCGTTTTATAACATCAGAATTCTCGGTAATCCCAATGAGTTGCTTTATATTTTTAAGAAGTAGGTTCATTGCTGGTGCAATATTACGACTTACAGCGTGATTAATATTTTCAAAAAAAATGGAGTCACTTGCGTAACTCCATTCTGTGTTTTCCAGTCGAACGATTAACTAATCACCGAAAATTACTTCGCGTAATTTACAGCTCTACGTTCACGAATAACCGTAATCTTTATTTGTCCCGGATATATCATTTCTTTCATGATTTTTTGTGACATATCAAAAGAAAGTAGATCTGCACTCTTATCGTCCAGTACATCGCTGTCTACGATTACACGAAGTTCTCTTCCTGCTTGTATCGCAAACGCTTTTTCTACTCCTTCAAAGCTAAGCGCTAGTTTTTCTAGGTCTTGTAAACGCTTGATATAATTTTCGCTGTCTTCTCTACGAGCTCCAGGTCTTGATCCGCTTATGGCGTCACATGCTTGTATAATAGGAGAGTAAAGGTTAGTCATTTCTATCTCGTCGTGGTGAGCACCTACTGCGTTACACACTTCAGGATGTTCGCCAAATTTCTCACAAAGTTTCATGCCCAATAATGCGTGAGGCATTTCACTATCGCTGTCAGGTACTTTACCTATATCGTGTAGTAACCCTGCTCGTTTGGCTCTTTTAGCATCTAGACCAAACTCTGCTGCCATGGTCGCACATAAATTGGCTACCTCTCTACTGTGCTTTAATAAGTTTTGTCCATAAGATGAACGGAATCTCATTCTACCTACCATACGGATAAGTTCTGGATGAAGTCCGTTAATGCCTAAATCGATTACGGTTTTTTCACCGTATTCATTTATTTCTTGTTCTACATCTTTTCTGGTTTTCTCCACTACTTCCTCGATTCGTGCGGGATGAATTCTACCATCTGCAACCAGTCTGTGTAGAGATAGTCTAGCGATCTCTCTTCGTACAGGGTCAAAACCAGAGAGAATAATAGCTTCTGGAGTGTCATCTACAATTATTTCAATACCTGTAGCGGCTTCCAAAGCTCTGATGTTTCGTCCTTCTCTACCAATTATACGTCCTTTGATGTCATCGTTGTCGATATTGAAAACGGTAACAGAATTTTCGATAGCTTGCTCTGCTGCGGTACGTTGTATGGTTTGTAAAATCATACGTTTAGCTTCTTTGTTAGCTGTTAGCTTAGCTTCTTCCAGAATTAATTTTTGCTGAGTAAGCGCTTCTGTGCGTGCATCTTTAGCTACGGCATCAATCATTTGAGCTTTCGCGTCTTCTTTAGAAAGTCCGGCTATTTTCTCTAATTGTGTGATTTGAGCACTGATTTGATCTTTCAGTTCCTCTTGTTTGCTTTTAACAATTTCTACTTGGCTACTCAGGTTTTTCTTTACAGCTTCAAGTTCTTTTTCTTTATCACTGTTATGCTGTAGCTTAGAATCAAGACTCTGCTCTTTTCTCTTTAATTCATTAAAACGATTGTCGAGTTCTTTTTCTTTTTCACGTGTAGACTCATTATGCTCGTTTTTGAGCTTATGAAATTTTTCTTTAGCTTCTAGCTCGCGTTCTCTTTTGTAAGATTCTGCTTTAGATCTAATGGCATCTGCTTTGGATTGTGCAGTGGCCAACAGTGATTCTGCTTTTGCCTCTGTCTCTATTGCTTTTGTACTGGTGTTTTTGGATGCTATCATCCAGGCAACGCCACCGCCCATGGCAAGTGATACTATTGCTATAATTGCTTCAATCATTTTTCGTTTTTCGTTTTTTGTTAGGTATAAAAAATGACTAGTAGTATGAAATAGGAATATCCGGGTTGTTTAAATTTCGAGCAATTGCTCTAGTTCTTTCAATTTAGTGCTTATATTATCTGTGTCATAACCGTTTGATTTTTTTTCTTTTTTATCAGAGGCAAATTCAAGGGCTACCATCGAAAGAGCATCTTGCTTATCCTGCACAGAAAAATTGTCTATGTAGAATTTTGCTCTTTCATTTATTATTTTAGCCGCATTACGGACCTCACCTTCTTCAGAAGATTTGATGCGCAACGGGTAAAACCGATCACATATATTTACTTTTATGGATATTTCTATTTCAGACATTCTAGCCTGTTTGGTTTATTATTTTTTTACTAAGGTTAAGCAATGGTCTATTTCTTGTATTAGCTGGTCTATTTGTTTTTTAAACTCAGTTGTGTCAGTTGCTAAACTAGCGCTCTGTGCAAGATTACTAATTTTATTTGTTTCTTGAAAATTAAGTAATTCTTTGGTGTTGTTTTCAAGCTGCTTTTTTAACCGTTGATTTTCTGATGTTAATTGCCCATTTTTAGTTTCCAGTATTTCACATCTGCTCTTTAGCTGTTTAATGTGATATTCTATGTTTTCTAAGCGAGCAAAAAGTTCCATTATTTTCTAATGATAGCGTTTAGATGGGACTCGAAATTAGAGATTAATTTAGCCATTAGTGCCTCTATTTCTGTGTCCTCCATGGTCTTTTTAGGATTATACATAAAGAATGCAACGGCATAAGATTTCTGATTTTCTTCTAAAGGTTTACCTTCATACACATCAAACAGCAATAAATCGGTAAGTGTTTGTTGTAGAGTTTGTTTGGCTATTTTTTGAACTTCTGCATAGCTTACGCTTTTGTTTAAGACCAAAGAAAGATCTCTTCTCACAATAGGGAAAACTGGAATTTCCGCTAATTTTATATCTGCATTGGCAAGTTGCAAACACATATCCCAATCTACACATAGGGATATGGCATCTTGCTTTAGACCATGAGATTTTAATTGCTCTTTATTAATAATCGCAGATTGGGTCAACTTCTCCAGATGCTTAGGTGCAATATTTAATTTGGTAAGTACATTAGAAACTACAGCAAGAAGTTCATCTTGAGTTGCTTTAATGTTTTTTGTGCTCCAATGTTCTGGATGTCTGTTTCCGGAAAAAGTAATTTGTAACACTTCGTACTCTTCGTATTTGCCGTTGCGTTTGAAGTAGGTTTTGCCAAATTCATAAAACTTTACATCACTGTTTTTACGGTTAACGTTATACGCTACAGTGCTCAGTGCAGAATTAACCAGTTCCATTCGCATCACACCCATGTCTTGGCTCAGCGGATTTAGCATGTGTACAGCCTCTTTTAATTCATCTTCTGTGTACCATTTGCTGGATACTAATGAGTTGTTCATGATCTCGTTAAACCCAATATCACTCAGGTAATTGCTGATTTTTGCTTTTAGTTTATTTGGAGCATTTTTAGCAATAACCGATGGGATGTAGTTTACTTTTTGAGGAATTGGAATATTATCAAATCCATACACACGAAGAATCTCTTCATACACGTCAACTGGACGCTCTACATCTGGTCGGTAACGGGGTACTTCTAAAAATAAATTTCGATTGTTGTTGGCTTTAATTTTTATTTCAAGACTTTGTAGAATCCGTAAGGCATCATCCTCTGGAATTTCGTGTCCTACAAATGTATTGAGGTCATCTAATTTGATTTCGATTTGCAATGGCTCAATCACTTCAGGATACACGTCAACTACTTCCGAAGCTACATCCCCTCCTGCAAGTTCTTGAATCAAGTTAACTGCTCTTATAAGGGCGTAGTTTACCATTTCAGGATCTGTTCCTCTCTCAAACCGATAACTGGCATCTGTATTTAACCCAAAACTCTTAGCTGTTTTTCGAACTGCGGCAGGGTTAAAATAAGCGCTTTCTATAAAAATGGTTTTGGTGTAGCTATTTACGCCGGAGTCTAATCCGCCCAAAACGCCTGCAAGCGCAAGAGGTTTTTCGCTATCAGCTATAACCAGATGATTCTCGTTTAGTTCTCTTTCTACCTCGTCAAGGGTAGTTATTTTTTCACCTTTTTTAGCAAAACGAGCCACTATCTTATGTCCAGCTATTTTGTTATAGTCAAAAGCGTGCAAGGGTTGACCAAGCTCATGCTGAATAAAGTTAGTTATGTCAACAACATTATTAATTGGTTTTAGATCAATAGATTGAAGTCTTTTTTTAAGCCAATCTGGAGATTCTTTAATATCTACACCGGTTATGGTAATGCCGCTGTATCTTGGAACTGCGCTTGCGTCTTCGATGCTGACATCTATTCTCATTTGACCGCGCGCGTCGATGCTCTCTATGGAAGGTTTCTTATATTTTATTCCCGTTAGTGCCTGAAGTTCGCGGGCAACTCCCAAGTGAGAAATGGCATCGCCTCTATTGGGTATAATGGCAATTTCTAGTTGTGTGTCTGTATCTACTTCATACAGTTCAGTAAGAAGTGTTCCAGGAACCACAGAAGGATCAAGAACCATAATGCCATCATGACTGCTGCCTAAACCTATTTCATCTTCAGCGCATATCATTCCTTCCGAAAGTTCACCTCTTATTTTTGAGGCTTTGATTTCAAAACTTCCATCCGCCATATAAATCATAGTGCCTACAGGAGCTACTACTACTTTTTGACCAACTTCTACATTGGTTGCTCCACACACAATATTGAGTATTGTCCCGTTACCTACGTCTACTGTAGTTTTGTTTAGCTTGTCTGCGTCAGGATGTTTTTCTTTAGAGAGAACGTGTCCTACCACCAAATTTTTAAGTCCGCCTTTTATAGATTCGGTGGTTAAAATGTGCTCTACTTCTAGACCACTCATCGTAAGCTTTTCACAGATTTGCTCTAATGGCGAATCTAGTTTTATGAATTGTTGTAACCAGTTATATGATATCTTCATTATTAAACCTGCAACGAAGATAATTGTGTATTTGTAAACTTACCTTCAGTATGAAGTATTTTATACATATTTTATTAATCTTGCCCCAGTTATGCATAATGTAGACACAAGATATTGGTTAGTTCGAGGTAATAAAATTTTGGTGGAGCAGGTTCCGCTTTTTCTTTCAGCGTTATTGGTGTTAATAATTGGTTGGTGGTTGATTGGAAGAATAAATGGTTGGCTCAAACGATTGATGACATCTAATAAAGTAGAAGTTTCTCTGATTCCATTCTTGAGCAGTTTGGTTAATGTAGGGCTTAAGGTATTATTATTGGTAACGGTGGCATCTATGCTGGGTATTGAGACTACAAGCTTTGTTACAATTCTTGGTGCGGCTGGATTAGCCGTGGGATTAGCCTTGCAAGGAAGTCTATCTAATTTTGCAGGAGGAGTTTTGATTTTGTTATTTAAACCCTTTAAAGTAGGAGATATTATAGAATCCGATGGTGAAAGGGGAGAAGTGAAAAGTATTACTGTTTTGTATACTATTTTATCGTCTCCCTCAGATAATACCGTAATACTGCCTAACGGTCATGTGGCTAATAATAAGGTGATTAATTTCTCCAAAGAGGATAACCGAAGAGTAGATCTTAAGGTAGGTATAGGATACGAAGAAGATATTGAAAAAGCAAAAGCTGTGATTTTAGAGGCCATAAAAAATGTACCCAAAGTCCTTGAGCATCCAGTTCCTTTTGTGGGTGTAATCGGTTTTGGAGATAGCTCCGTAGACTTGACCATTCGACCTTTTGCACGTTCGGTAGATTATTGGGAAGTCTATTTTGCCTCAAATGAAGCTATAAAAAAGGCTTTGGATGATAATAATATCGAGATACCCTATCCGCACCAAGTGGAGATTTCAAAGAAAATCTAGCGATTTACTTTTTCTTGTAGCACTTCTTTGTTAGCAAAAGACGTTGTGGTTTTACGGAGTAGTATTACGAGCTTTAAAGTTTTTAAGAACTATTTACACAATCAAAGAAATGTCAATACTAATTCGGGAGGTCTACAAATTATTGCGTTTTCTGTAGTTTCAACGATCGGACGTTCTATCAACTTTGGGTGCGCTGCCATAGCAGCAGTTATTTCTGCATCAGATAAAACTTTCCCTTTGTAAAGCTCTTTCCAAATAGCCTCGCCTTTTCGCACTAATTCAATAGGCGTAATACCTAATTTTAGAATAAGTGAAGTTAACTGATCCTCCGATAGCGGGTGAGAGATGTAGTCTATTATTTCAACACCTTCTTTAGGCATTAAGGCTAAACACTGTCTGCTTTTGGAGCACCTATTGTTGTGGTATATTTTCATATGTGGTTTAAAGATTAGGGTTGAATGACCCTAGTACCTCAACAAATAAAAAGTTAAGAACCTGGTGCTCCCATTACTGTGGTATATTTCAACACAAGTTTTCGGTCAGGAAAAATTCGTTTGTAGCATGATTGTACAGCAAGTGTAGCTTCATGAAAGCCGCAAAGAATCAACTTTAACTTTCCTTCGTATTGATTTATATCCCCAATAGCAAATATGCCAGGTGCATTGGTTTGGTAATCTGTGGTGTTTACCAAAATAGCCTCTTTACCTAGGTCAAGACCCCATTCCTTAATTGGTCCTAGTTTTGGACTCAGACCAAAAAGTGGGATGAAGTAATCGGTGTCTACATGCAGAGTCGTTTCACTACCTTGCGATATGCTAAGGCCTGTTAACTCACTGTCGCCTTTGAGCTCGGTTATTTCTGCCTCGGTGATTAAGGTCATTTTTCCGCTAGCTACTAAGTTTTCTACTTTTTCAACAGAATCCAATGCTCCTCTAAAAGCCGTTCTTCTGTGCACAAGCGTTACGTTACTAGCCACATCTGCCAAGAAGATGGACCAATCTAGCGCGCTATCACCGCCTCCTGCAATTACTATTTTTTTATCTCTGAATTTTTCAGGATCTTTTATGATGTAGTCAATGCCATGATCTTCGAACTTAGCAATGTTTTCGAGCTCTGGTTTTCGAGGGGCAAAGCATCCTAATCCGCCCGCAATCATTATGTTCGGAGCACTATGCTTTGTTCCTCTGTCGGTAGTTACTATAAACTTTCCGTCTTCTGTTTTCTCAATAGTTTCCGCTCTTTCTCCCAAGGTGAAGCCAGGGTTAAATGGCTTTGCTTGTTCCATAAGATTGTCTACTAAGTCTCCTGCCAATATACTAGGAAATCCAGGTATGTCGTAAATGGGTTTTTTCGGGTATATCTCCGCTAGCTGACCTCCAGGTTGTGGTAGGTAGTCTATTAAATGACATTTTAGCTTTAGTAATCCGGCTTCAAAAACGGCAAATAATCCAGTAGGACCTGCACCTATTATTATGATGTCTGTTTCTATCACGGGCGCAAAGGTAATTTTTCATGCTCAAATTCAAGTATGAAGTTCTAGGTACATTGTTCTTTTTTAGTAATTAGTCCTTGCAGCTTGGTTTTTTCTCTATTCTTATTGAGATAAGCTTAATGCGTAATGTGTTATTCTTTTATTAGCGTTTCCATTTGCACTTCCCACTTGAGATTGATTATCATTGCCGTATTGAATTGGAATGTCTCCATAGCTTACCCGTGGTGGTTTGTTTTACTATGCATAATTATCGGCGCCGCGTATGCGAGTTTACTATATTATAATTCGAAAGATCGTGAGCGTTTTGGAGATCATAAGTGGGTTCTACTACTATTACCCTGCCTGCGTTTTTTACTGGGTAGTATTCTAGCATTTTTGCTTCTTGGTCCGGTCTTAAAGTACGCTGGGTTTGTTACCCAGAAACCTATTATTTCTTTAGTCGTAGATGACTCTAAATCGATGAGTAACGGTTTGTCTACCACTAGTTTGTCTCAATCTGTTACAGAGCTACAAGCTAATCTTTCCGAAAAGTATGATGTAAACGTGGTGGCTTTTAGCAATGTCCCAGCATTTGCTTCTGCAGATAAGTTATCGGCTAAAGGTACTGAAACAGATATTTCAATGGCACTGCGTTATGCTACCGAACAACAGGTTAATCAAAATTTGGGAGCGGTGGTGTTAATTACAGATGGTATTTATAATGCGGGTAGTAATCCTGGTTTTGTAATCGAAAATTATAAAGTGCCAATCTACACGGTTGGTACCGGAGACTCTGTGGTCTATGCAGACTTGAGTGTTCATAATGTGTCGCACAATAGCTTAGCGTATTTGGGAAATGAGTTCCCATTGCGCATTGAAGTAAAAGCGAGTAAACTATTAGGGAAACAAGCTAATTTACAAGTTCTACACAATGGTGTTAGTATTGTTCAAAAGAGCATTGCTATCCATAAGGAATCGTTTTTTATGGAGACAGATGTTGTTGCTAAAGCCAAAACTCTCGGACAGAATAAGGTGGAGGTTAGACTTACTACGTTTGATAATGAAAAGAATAAGCAGAACAACGCCTATACTTTTTATGTAGATGTAATAGACGGCAAAAAGAAGGTGGAATTATGGGCAGAGGCACCACATCCTGATTTAGGCATGCTTCGGGCAGCCATAAATGCCCATGAGAATTATGAAGCCTCTATTGTACTGGGATCATTTGCGGTGTCACCTGATTGTGATTTGGTAATTTTACATAATTGGTTTGCTTCTCCTGCGCAACTCAATTTATACGAAAAGCTAAAAAGCAGTGGAGTCCCGATGTTACTAATCGTAGGCGACAAGTTCAATAGCCGTATTTTTAATAACGGAAGTCAGGATATTAAATTTAGTGTATCCGGACGGGGCGTAATCGCTGCTTTACCTAATTTGAATCCTGCATTTGAGTATTTTGAACTAGATCCATTCTTGGCTTCGTCCATAAAAAAATGGCCACCACTTACGGCCCCTTTTGGCAAATTTTCAGGCTATGTACCAAGCGATGTGCTGCTCTTTCAGCAAATAGGTTCTGTGAGTACACAAGAGCCGTTACTTTTATTAAACAACCGTAGTAATTCGAGGTTAGGCATTTTAGCAGGAACAGGATTGTGGCAATGGCGTCTTATTGACTTTGAAAAAAATGGGAATACGGATGGAGTGAATAGTTTGATTACAAAAATGGTTCAATACTTAGCCGTAAAAGAAGAGAAGAAGTTGCTTAAAGTGTATCCAAATGCAAAGCAATATGGTATAGGAGATAATGTATCACTCATAGGAGAATTATATAACCAAAGTTTGGATGCGTTAAGCGGTCAGGAAATCAATGTAAATTTAAAAAATGCTGACGGGAAGGTATATAAGCATACGATGACCGCCAGTGGAAGTCAGTATAGATTGGTATTGCCTAATCTTGCTGCAGGAGCATATCAATTTGAGGCCAAAGCAACCATAGGTGGCGTCTCATTAACGGATAAAGGTTATTTTACGGTAGTTGGCCAGCAGAAGGAACTTGCCAATCTTACCGCAGATTTTAGTTTGCTTAGGCAATTATCTGCTTCAACTGATGGTGAGTTTGTGCCCTACGCAGCGATGCAAAGCTTGGGTCAGTCGCTACTTGCCAACGAAAATCTTAAGTCTGTAATAGCTGAAGAGAATAAGCTTGAAGATTTAATTAAATTCAAATGGCTGTTTTGGTTGCTGCTCTCCTTACTTAGTTTGGAGTGGTTTGTGCGTAAATGGGCTGGTGGGTATTAAGGCTTGTCTGGAGCTTAAATAAGAATTGCATTCACTGGCACAACAAATAGAATAGATATTTAAGAATTTAACATCCATAATTAATAAATATTCTTACTTTTGCAGCCCTATAAATAGAAATATTTACAAATACACATGCGTTTAACAGCAGAAACAAAATCAGAATTAATAGCTCAGTACAGCGGAGACGCTAAGAATACTGGCCATGCAGAAGCACAAGTTGCGATATTCACTCATAGAATTACGCACCTTACTGGACACCTTAAAATTAACAAAAAAGATTACTCAACAGAACTTACCCTTATTAAGCTAGTAGGTAAAAGAAGAGCTCTTTTAAACTATATTGCTAAGAAAGATATTGTTCACTACCGTGAACTTATCAAGCAACTAGGCATCAGAAAGTAATAGGCCTAGTATTCCTGTGTTACACAGGAATAACAAGCTTTCTGGAAAAAAGTCCCGTTCGTATAGTTGAGAAACTAGCATGTATAACTACATTGGCTAATGCCGATGTTTTTGTGCATCTATACTTTTTGTTTTCAAAAGTCGAATAATTATCCGCATGTAGACCTTTGGTTTACATAGCTTTTAATTTCAACAATGTAGAACAAAAAATAATAACCCGTTGGCATTGGGCTGGCGATTAAACATTTTTTAAAACATTGGCGGAAAAACCGCAACATTATGAACGTATTTACACAAAAATTATCTTACGGTGATGGCAAAGATGTCACACTAGAAACGGGTAAATTGGCACGTCAGGCACATGGTGCTGTCGTACTTACCCAAGGCAAAATGAAGTTACTTGCAACAGTAGTTTCAAACAAAGATGCAAGAGACGGCGTAGATTTTCTACCTATGTCTGTTGACTATCAAGAAAAATTCGCAGCAGGTGGACGTATTCCAGGAGGGTTTCTTCGTAGAGAAGGAAGATTGTCTAATGCTGAGATTTTGGTATGTAGAATTGTAGACAGAACGCTTCGTCCACTTTTTCCGAATGATTATCACGCGGAAACGCAAGTTATGATTCAATTGATGTCTGCTGATGTAGATGTCTTACCAGATGCATTGGTTGCGCTTGCAGCTTCTGCTGCATTAACAATTACAGATATTCCTTTTGAAGGACCAGTATCATCACCACGCGTAGGTCGCATAAATGGCGAATGGGTTATAAACCCTACTGCTTCAGAAATGGAAAATTCTGATGTAGATCTTATGGTTGCAGGAACAGCAGCTGACATCAATATGGTGGAAGGTGAAATGAATGGTATCTCTGAAAAAGAAATGGTAGAAGCACTTAAGTTTGCTCATCAGTTCATCAAAAAAGATTGTGAAGCACAACTTGCTCTTTGTGAGCAAATGGGAGGCCGTAAAGCTCCACGTGTTTATAATCATGAGACAAATAGTGACGAACTTAAGACTACAGTAATTGATGCTACATATCAAAAATACTATGATGCAGCAAAAGTTCCTTCTGTAAAAGAAGAACGTTCTGAAAAATTCAAAGCAATTGACAAAGAGTATATCGAGTCATTGGCAGAAGATACAGATGGTGACACACTTACAATGGTAAAAAGATACCTTGGTAAGTCTAAGAAAGAAGCGGTTAGAAATATGATGCTTGATCTTAAGCATCGTTTAGATGGTCGTGCATTGAATGAAGTAAGACAAATATGGTCTGAGGTAGATTTCTTGCCTTCTGCACACGGTTCTGCCTTATTTACAAGAGGTGAAACACAATCACTTACGTCAGTAACTCTTGGTTCTAAATTAGATCAGCAGATGATAGACAACGCTATGGAGAAATACTTTAGCAAGTTTATGTTGCATTATAACTTCCCTTCATTCTCAGTAGGAGAGGCTAGACCCAATAGAGGTCCAGGTAGAAGAGAAATAGGTCATGGTAACTTGGCAGAAAGAGGCTTGAAAAAAATGCTTCCGGATGATTTTCCTTATACACTTCGTATTGTTTCTGATATACTTGAAAGTAACGGTAGTAGCTCTATGGCTACAGTATGTGCGGGCAGTATGGCTATGATGGATGCAGGTATTCAAGTAAAATCAGGTTTAAGTGGTATTGCTATGGGTATGGTAGCAGACAAAGATGGTCGTTATGCTATTCTTTCAGATATTTTGGGTGATGAAGATCACTTAGGAGATATGGATTTTAAAGTAATGGGTAATGAAAACGGAATTTATGCCTGTCAAATGGATATGAAAGTAGAAGGTCTTTCTTATGATGTTTTAGAAGAAGCACTTTTGCAAGCCAAAGAAGGTAGAATGCATATTTTACGTGAAATGGAAAAAACCATTGCTAAGCCAAATGAAAACCTAAAAGATCATGCGCCGCAAATAGAGATGATGCAAATTCCAAAAGACAAAATTGGAGCAGTAATCGGTTCTGGAGGTAAAGTGATTCAGGAAATACAAAGAGAGACTGGAGCCATTGTAACCATTGAAGAAGAAGGTGATTTTGGAAATGTAGAAATATCTGGAGTAGGAAGTGGTCCAATAGAAGCTGCAAAAGCTTGGATTATGGGCATTATAACTGATCCGGAGCCAGGAACAGAGTATACCGGTAAGATTACCAAAATAATGGATTTTGGTGCATTTGTACAGATATTGCCAGGTAAAGAAGGATTGCTTCATATCTCTGAAATATCTTGGGAACGCATAGAAACCATGGATAAAGCACCGCTAGTTGAAGGTCAAGAAGTTACAGTAAAGCTATTAGAAATAGACGAGCGTAGCGGGAAAATGAAACTTTCTATGAAAGTACTTACCGAGAAACCAGAAGGCTATATTGAAAGACCTCCAAGAGAAAAACGCGAAGGTGATAGAGGCGGAAGAGATGATCGCAGAGGCGGCGGACGAGATAATCGTGGCGGCGGAAGAGGTCGTGACGATAGACGAAGCAACGATCGTTAAAATCTGATAAGGACTGATGAAAAGAAATGCTGACGCTCCAAATGGAGTAGAAACGCAGTTCTTTTTTAGATCCGGCTGTAAAACTGCTTTCAAGTAATTTTACAGATATTAGATAAAATTA